>CAZBDF010000124.1:0-10889 GCA_964490385.1 uncultured Lentimicrobiaceae bacterium
TGATGAAAACGGAAAAATTGTTGAGCATTGGGATGCGATGCAGCAGATTCCGGAAACATCAGCCAACGGAAATACGATGTATTAAGAATTTACAGATTATTTGTTGATTTTCCTGCGCATCATAAAAACACCAGCAATACCGATTATTATTCCTGTTGCAATAGCAGCTCCCTGTGTAGCAAACCCCAGATAAAAGGCATATATTACAAGGGCAGAAACTATGATAACCGACAAAAAAGCAAAAATCATCCCCATATAAGAAGTACGCACAAGCATCTTGTTAGCCGATGTTTCATTTTTATGACGGTTTTGGGCTTCGCTTTCTGCCATTCTTACTATACGATCTGGTAAAGAAGAATCAATTTCCTTAAATTGAGCCATCATTTCAGGTGGTGGTAATTGCCCCTGATAAAAGGATTGCTGCGAAATGAGTGAACTTTGTTGTTGATCCTTACCCTTTACAGGTTTCTTTTGATTCATTGAAGGCATTATTTAAGTCTGTACCAACCCTTCTCCAATCACTAGAAATGGCATCAAAGTCAGTGCTTTTATTATACTCATCCTTTATCCTGTTAACAGGATTTTTGGATAGGCCAAATGTGTATAGAAAACCATCGACAAAATATAAAAACATTATCTTGCGTGACATTGGTTTAGTTGTATTAAGTTTAGATTATCACAAAGATAATGCAAAAACGTATTAAAAGTTCGATTAATTGCTTAAAGATGTTCAAAAATAATTACATGAAACGAATTTCAGAAAAAAGTACTGATATTGAAACCAATCATTAAACTAATAAAAAAGAAAGCCCTGGAAAATTAATTTCCAAGGCTTTGATTTCTGATTCGGTGCCCAGAACAAGAATCGAACTTGCACTCCCTAACGGGAACATGGCCCTCAACCATGCGCGTCTACCATTTCCGCCATCTGGGCTTTTTTTGAGGTCTGCAAAAGTAATATTATTTTTAAATTTCAAAAATTCTTTTTGAAAAAAATGCTCGACAATTTGCATTAATTTGAAAAACTTAAGAAAAATATGTTTTGTTTATTGTTTAATGATACTTACCTTTGCTGTGCAATCTTGTATAAGGTTGTTTAAGCTTTGATCTTATGGAAAAATACCTCACAATCAGCCAGGCAGCTCAATTGTTAAACGTAAGCTCAGAAACTTTAAGGCGATGGGATAAATCGGGTAAATTTGCAATTTCCCGTCATCCAATTAACAATTATCGTGTTTATCCTGAGTCTCAAGTTGTTTCGCTAGTAGAGGATTTGCAGCTTGAGCTAGAATATGGTGTAGAATCAATTGATGATAATTCTCGTGTCCCGTATCTGGAAACCGGTATGGGAAAGCTTTTTAGGGAGGATGCAATCAGTTTTTTGCGATCCTTGGAGACAGGTTCTGTTGATCTGATTTTTGCTGATCCACCCTACAATATCAAGAAGGCTCAATGGGATTCATTTGCTTCACAGAAAGATTATGTTGACTGGAGCATGAGATGGATTAGTGAAGCTCATAGGGTTTTAAAACGAACGGGATCACTTTATGTATGTGGATTTTCTGAAATCCTTGCAGATGTCAAATGGTCGGCATCACATCTTTTTAAAGGTTGTAAATGGCTGGTGTGGTTTTACAGAAATAAGGCCAACCTGGGCAATGACTGGGGACGGTCTCATGAAAGTATTTTGCATTTCAGGAAGAGTAAAGACTTCTATTTTAATAACGACGAAGTGCGAATCCCTTACAATGAACATACTTTGAAGTATCCGAGAAGGACTCAGGCTGAAACATCTCAGTATGCCAAAGGAAATGATAAAAACTACATCTGGGAGCCAAACCTTTTGGGAGCCAAACCAAAAGATGTATTGGAAATCCCAACTATTTCTAATGGAGCCTGGGAACGTTACAGCCACGAAACACAAAAACCTGTAGAATTGCTTCGAAAGATAATCTTGTCCTCATCCAAAAAAGGTGATTTAGTATTGGATCCCTTCGGAGGCTCTGGGACTACCTTTGCCGTGGCCGAAGCCTTTAATAGAAATTGGCTGGGGACAGAGTTGAATAGCGATTATTGTGAAATTATAAAACAACGTCTTTCGGATACTGACCATATACAACGAATTCATGGATCAAAAGACGAAATAGCTTCACAAAGAAGAAGGTTGAAATTAAGAGGATAGTAATGTAAATATGTCATTTGTGACGAGTTCTGAGAAAGGCTTCATATATTTATTGTACGGGATCTTGCCTGCATTTGGTGGTGGATCGAGGTAGTAAACTCCCTCTAACTCTGTTAAAAATTTGCTGTAAACCATGAATAGCCCGGATACCAATGTGAAACTGATATTATCCGATTCCTTTCTTTGTACATCATTAAGAAAAATACCGATTACTTTTTGGTCGTGCTTAACAAACCTTTCCAGCAATAGCTTATCAATAAATATTTTTCCCATCCTGTCTTTTGAGGTTGTTTTGATAGATACAACTATTTCCTTATTGTCTAAAGTGGTTGTGGTTGATTTTACAACATTATGAGGAGAAAGTATCAGGTCATTTTCGCACTTATAAACCTTCTGTCCTTCATCGGTCTCGTAAGGAATCTGAAGGGCAATCTTCCTGTTGGCAATACCAATTTCTGAAAATACTGCACCCATCAATTCTTCAAATCTATTACCGGCATGTTTTTTTGCGCTATTGCCACTAACCATGAGATCAAGACCAGCCCCAATTGATTGTTGTATTGTATAAAGTGTTTTGTTGATGTTAATCTTTTCTGTCTCAGAAAAGAACAGATTTCTGGTTTTAATTTTTGAGAAGGTCTGTTTTAGGATTCTGAAGTTCTCTTCTAGGTGATCATGCTCGAAAATAAAAAGGTTTGTGTTAATTGGTCGAACGAATTTTGTTACACCTGCAATTTTCGAGGTGTAAATTCGATATCCTTTCTTTTCCTTAAAATCAGTAAGTACGTTTGGTAGATAATTGAGGATTCTTTTTGTAGAATTTTCGAATTCAATAAAACTTGTTTTTTTCTCCTGAAGTAACTTGTCTAATGGTTGCATAAAACAAAGTAATGAGTTTTTGCTCCGATAGCCAAATAATCATAGTTAAACTTGACTTAAATTATCATTTGCGATAAATTGTCTAAAACCATTTGATTACAATTTCTTAACGTTTACCAAATCCCTAATTAGTTAATTTTGCACAAATAATTTTTTGAAATGGAAACTTTCATTATTAACGCAGTATCAAAAGAAGAAAAAGAAGACCTGGCTTTGCTTCACGCGATGTTACAAGTTAATAGGAATGATAAAGTTAGCAGAGAATCAGTAAAGCAAATTCTTTGTAAAAAGTGTGCTAAACCTTCCTAACATTATCATCTCAAAGTATATTCCTGTAGGCTCTTAAAAAGCCAATATTGCTAACATGTTAACGATGTTTTCAAATTATCGGTTTTAATTATCAAATTTACACATCGTCAAATTTTCAAATTATTGTAATTATGCTAACACCACAAGACCTTCAACAATTAAATCAAAAGGGCATTTCCCCTTCGCAGATTGATATTCAAATAGAAAACTTTAAAAAGGGCTTCCCTTATGTTGACCTGGTTGCAGCAGCAACCAAAGGTGACGGCATCCAGATATTTGATGAAATTGAAATCAACCGCCTGGCTGAATATTATAATGTGTATGGGCCTGATGCCGAAGTGGTGAAATTTGTCCCTGCCTCAGGTGCCGCCAGCCGGATGTTCAAAAACCTGTTTGAGTTCATGGAAACTTACACCGGCTCGGAAGAGGATTTGAAAAAGTTTGAAGCTGACCAAAGTTTCAATTCGGTGTATAATTTTATTGCCAACATAAGGAAATTTGCTTTTATCGAAGACCTTGAAAATGCCTTGCAGGAGAATGACCTTTTGCTGGAAGGGTTGCTTGATACAAAACAATACGGTGTCATCGTGAAATACCTGCTCACCGAAACTGGGTTGAACTATTCTAACCTGCCGAAAGGTTTGCTGAAATTCCATCAGTACGATGACGTGTCGCGCCGTCCCGTTGGCGAACACCTGGTTGAAGGGGCGCATTATGCCAGGTGCAGCAATGGAGATGTGGATGTTCATTTTACGGTTTCACCCGAACATAAAGCAAAATTTCTGGAAGCTATTGAAGCAGTTCTGCCATTGTATGAAGATTTGTTCAAAGTAAAATATGATATCAGTTTTTCTGAACAGAAACCTTCTACCGATACGCTTGCTGTTGATATGGACAACGAACCTTTCAAGGAGAAAGATGGTAGTTTGTTGTTCAGACCTGGTGGACATGGGGCACTTATCGAAAACCTGAATGATTTGGATGGCGAAGTAATTTTTGTGAAAAATATCGATAATGTGGTTCCCGATAGATTGAAAGAACCAACCTATCTGTATAAAAAAGTAATTGGCGGGCTGCTGCTCAAATTGCAAAAACAGACTTTCGAATCGCTTGAATTACTGGAAGACGGGAATGTAATTGATGATGAACTGAACGGGATTGCTGAGTTTGCAGTGAAGGAATTAATGGTTTCACTGGGCAGTGAATTTGATAAACTGGATAAGTCGGAAAAAACAGGCCTTCTATATACAAAGCTCAATCGGCCAATACGCGTTTGTGGAATGGTGAAAAACGAAGGTGAACCGGGAGGCGGGCCTTTCTGGCTGAAAAATACAGACGGCGATGTTTCGCTTCAAATTGTAGAATCTTCTCAAATAGACCTGAAAGATACTGAACAAAATAGAATAGTTCAGGAAGCTACCCACTTCAATCCTGTTGATTTGGTTTGTGGAATAAAGGATTTTAAAGGGAATAAGTTTGATCTTCGTAATTTTGTAGATCCATCAACTGGATTTATCTCTACCAAATCAAAAGATGGTAAAAACCTGAAAGCCCAGGAACTCCCTGGATTGTGGAATGGCGCTATGGCCGACTGGCTCACTATTTTTGTAGAAGCCCCGATTATTACTTTTAATCCTGTGAAAACAGTTAATGATTTGCTAAGGGAACAACACACATACCCGTAAAAAGGTATAAAGAAACGTGGAGTGGTGGAGTAATGGAGAAATGGAGAAATGGGAAGAAACTGTGGAGAAGTGTTATTGTAACTTGCCGTCAATGATTATACAACTTCTACCCTCTAACATCAAACTTCTTTAAAACTTTGAACCCAACACGCAAAACTACTTCCCCACATACGGGCTTTTCACAAAACTCAGGTCTTCCATATTAATAATCTCTTGTTCCGATAATGGATTGAGTTGCAATGTCCTTGTTTCCTGGTAGCGGCTGGAGAAGAGGCCATAGCCATTTTCGATATTTGTATATTCCGGGCGATCCTGAACAAGGCTAAACGATGGGCCGTTTACCTTCATGTAAGTATCGTACTCCACTCCGGCAACAGAAATCACGTAATCAACCAAGCCTGCAAGCCGGTGACCAACAAAAGTTTTGTCCAGTTTCCTGTCGAGGTTCTCGTAAAAAGCATCCCCGCTAACATAAATTTCTAACTCTTCCGAACCTGACGAGTTAGTTGCAAACTGGGTGCCCTGTGGCCAGAGCATAAATTTAGGAATGGTATCGGTGGTTCCATTGGGAACCTCAAAATAGTTAAACCTGATCAAGGGTTCATAGCGCATTCCATTTTCGGCAGATTTCCATGAAAATTTAGTGGTGTAACCCGGATTAAATGTTGCCTTGCCACCTGCATAGGGTCTGAGGATACTAAAGTCTTGAACAACCTTTGTTTCCGCAGTAATCTCTTTGCCCGAAACCGTATTTTTAATAAACAAGCGGTATTCGTAATTTTCATTCAATATTCCTTCACCCTTGTAAACCACCATGTAAGGGTTGTACCACATGCCTGTATCTTTGTCGGAGATGGTTGTTGTGTCACAGTTGATGCTTTGCATCAGACTGCCTGCATTCCAACCTTCCAAAACTACTTCAAGGTCATTTTTATAGCTTGATGAGTCTTCAATTTTTACCACTTCCAGCGCATTTCCACCCAGGAAGGCTTTGTTGATGCGGAAATAATGATTGGTGTCAAGTTGGTCGAGCAAACCATAAACAATGGTGATTTCTTTCCATTCAGCATCAATATCAAAATCAGTTTCGCAGGCACCGAAGAACAATATGAGTGAGAGCAACAGGATCAGGAGTGGATTTTTTTTCATCATCATGGACAGGATAAGTTATCAGCGAAATAATACAGCTTTAATTGTTGAGTTTGTCTTGTTAAAACTTTGTAGCTTTGCACGTTTTAATAGCTTGCATAACGGCATTACAAATAATTTATTATAGCAAATTAAGCGAAAACAAATCTAAAGATGACAAATCCAGATAGCAGCCCCTACAGTAAGATTACCACGCACGTTCTTCAGGAGATGAAACTTCGGTCGCAAAAAATTGCCATGCTCACAGCCTATGACTTTTCGATGGCTGGTTTACTCGATCATGCAGGGATTGATGTGATTCTTGTTGGTGATTCTGCATCCAATGTAATGGCTGGCCACAAAACAACTTTACCCATTACCCTCGATCAGATGATTTATCATGCATCATCGGTAATGCGGGCTGTAAAACGTGCGCTGGTTGTGGTTGACCTTCCCTTTGGTACTTACCAGGGTAATTCAAAAGAAGCATTAAATTCTGCAATCCGTATCATGAAAGAATCTGGTGCAAATGCCATTAAAATTGAAGGTGGACGCGAGGTTGTTGAATCTGTCGATCGTATTCTTTCGGCAGGTATCCCGGTAATGGGGCACCTGGGATTAACACCACAATCGATTCACAAATTTGGGACTTATGTGGTGAGGGCTACCGAAGAAGCCGAAGCGCAAAACCTGATTGAGGATGCACATTTGCTGGAAGAGGCCGGCTGTTTTGGGATTGTGTTGGAGAAAATCCCTGCAAAACTGGCCGGTAGGGTTACCAGCGAAATCAGGATTCCTACCATTGGTATTGGTGCAGGTAGTGATGTGGATGGACAGGTTTTGGTTTTGCATGATATGTTAGGGATTACTCAGAAATTTTCTCCGCGTTTCCTTCGCAGATATCATAATCTTAGCGAAGAAATTCAAGGCTCTGTCAGGGCTTACATCAATGATGTGAAATCACAGGAATTCCCCAGCGAACGAGAGCAGTATTAATGAAGAACGAAGTCCTTTTCGAAGACAATCATGTGATTGTTGTAAATAAGCTTCCCGGCGATATTGTTCAGGCCGATAAGACGAAAGATGCCCCTTTGCGCGAAGCGGTCCAAAATTACCTGAAAGTAAAATACAACAAACCCGGGAATGTGTTTGCCGGACTTGTTCATCGCATCGACAGGCCCGTTAGTGGTGTAGTAGTTTTTGCCAGGACCAGTAAGGCACTTGCCAGGCTGAACCAGATTTTTAGCCAGCGCGAGGTAAAAAAAGTCTATTGGGCCGTTGTTGATAAAGCACCTTCCAATCCCGAAGGACATTTGGTGAATTACCTGCGAAAGAATGAGCGTCAGAATAAAAGTTATGTGGTTGATGAAAGTACCAAAGATGCCAAACGGGCCGAATTGAAATACAAGTTAGTGGCTGAAAGCGACCGTTATTTTCTGCTCGAAGTAGAATTGCTCACTGGCAGGCACCATCAGGTAAGGGCACAACTTGCTAAGATTAATTGCCGCATCAAAGGTGATTTGAAATATGGCGCAGCACGATCAAACCCAAATGGATCAATCCACCTGCACGCCCGTCGGGTTGAATTTATCCATCCTGTAACAAAGGAAAAGCTGGTGATTATTGCCCGCCCGCCCAAAGATCCTATCTGGGACCACTTCAATAAAATAATGGCATCTAACGAAAGTTAAGATGAAATGCTGTTTCCGTAAATATAATTTGGCCTGGGTTGTCGTGTTGTTGTTTCTTATTTCAATAAATAGCAGGGCACAATATTATAGTTCGGGGCAGGATCCTGCGTCTATCCATTGGCAGCAAATCAATACAATAAATTTTCAGGTCATTTATCCAATGGGTTACGGACATACGGCAAATTATGTGGCCAATGTTTTGGAATACGCCCGAAGACTGGATACAATTTCACTTTCAGCCAATCCGAAAAAGATTCCGGTGATCCTTCACAACCGCACTGCTATTTCGAATGCAGAAGTTGCCTGGGCACCGCGCAGGATGGAGTTTTATACCATCCCACCACAGGATACTTACGGACAGGAATGGTTTCAGCAATTGGCACTGCACGAATACCGCCACGTTATCCAGATGAGCAAACTCAACCAGGGGCTCACAAAAGTATTGACCTATATTTTTGGCGAGCAGGCCACAGCAGCAGTTTTTGGTTTGTATGTCCCTTTTTGGTTTATCGAGGGCGATGCTGTGGTTACCGAAACTGCATTGAGTGAAACAGGGCGGGGGAGGACTCCTTCCTTTACGATGCCTTTGCGTGCACAGGTTTTGGAGAAAGGTAAATTCAAATATGATAAAGCCATTTTTGGTTCGTTCAAGAGTTTTATTCCCAACCGCTATATCCTTGGTTACAACCTGGTGGCGCAGGCGCGCAAAGATTATGGAATGGAAATTTGGAACCACACGCTGGATAAAGTGGGCAAACGTCCGTGGATGGTCGTGCCGTTTTCAGAAGGGGGCAGGGATATTTCAGGCTTGAACAAAACAACATTGTATCGGGCATCTATGGATAGTTTAAAATTGGCTTGGGAAAACCAGGCTTTGCATTCCCATTCAGGTGGAATTAATCCGATTGCAATCCCGGCAAAAAAGATTTTCACCGATTATATCCGTCCGTTTTACACTGCTGATAATACTATCATTGCCGAGAAAAAAACGTTGGATGATATTGGCCGATTTGTTGAAATTGATTCCGGGGGAAATGAAACTGCTTTATTTACCCCCGGATATTATTATTCAGGAACTTTGACTTATGCCAATGGCTTGATGGCCTGGGTTGAACGCAAATATGATACCCGCTGGCAAAACCGGAATTGGGCCATCATTAAAACCTTCGATACCAAAACCCGAAAAGTAAGAAAAATTACTTCGGGAACGCGCTACTTTGCCCCTTCACTTTCAAAGGATGCCAATAAATTAGTTGCGGTTGAAGTGACTGAAGGAAATCAATATTACTTTGTAGTTCTTGACGTGGAGAATGGAGATGTGCTCAAAAGAATTTCCACTCCCGAAAATTTCTTCCTGACACATCCCACCTGGTCAGGTGATGAAAGTAAAATCGTTAGTATCCTTGTTGGGGACGAAGGAAAATGTCTCGCACTTTTTGATGTTGAAACAGGAAACATGGAGTATTTAACCGACTTTAGCTATACAGAAATTTCAAAACCTGTGATTCATAACGGGCAGGTGCTTTTTGTCGGGTCATGGTCAGGGATTGATAATTTGTATTTGTTGAACATTCAATCGAAGGGCATTTCGAAAATTTCATCTGCTCAATTTGGAGTGACTGACCCGCTTTTTTCTGAAGATGGAAACACAGCGATATTTGCAAATTATACTTCTGATGGTTTTGAAATTGCTGAAACCAGTTTGCTTTCTGAAAATCGGCAGCCCCTTGAAAAAGTTAGAGATTCAGACATAAAATTGTACCAGGCAATTGCAGAGCAAGAAGGGCAAATTCTCGATTCTGCTAAAATCCCTGACACATTATACGAAGCAGAGAAATACTCAAAATTTAAAAACCTGTTCAGGTTCCACTCATGGGCGCCGCTTTCCATCGATGCCAATAATTACGATATAAATCCTGGGGTTTCATTGCTGTCGCAAAACACATTGAGCTCCTCGTTTACAAGCCTGGGTTACGAATGGGACATCAATGAACAAACAGGGAAGTATTATCTGAATTACAGTTACCAGGGCTGGTATCCGATTTTAGATTTTCAGGTGGATTATGGACGGCGGAAATCGTTCACTTATGATAGCATCGGACAAAAACTTAACTATTCGTGGATGGAAACCAACTTTACTTCAAGGATTAGGGTTCCGATTAATTTAACATCAGGGAAATATTCACGTTTATTGCAACCCTCTATCGACTTTACTTATCAGCAGTTGGATATGGATGATGATGCTCCGGTAAGTTTTAGGCGAAGCAATTATAAAACTTTAAATTACCGGCTATATTTTTCAAACTATATCAAAAGCGTTGAACAGGATATGTATCCACGGTGGGGGCAGGTTGTCGATCTGAACCTTCGGTCAGCACCATTTCAAAGTGATACATTAGCGACATTGTTGGCTGCAATTACACGACTCTACTTTCCTGGCATTTTGCGTCACCATAGTTTCAATTTGTATGCAGGCTATCAAAATCGCTGTGGCGACACACGTTACTACAGTACCATTGTACGCTATCCACGTGGTTATACCAACCAGTATTCTGACGAACTGGCCAGCTTTTCTTTCAATTATAAGTTCCCAATTTTCTACCCTGATTTCAGTTTGTCGTCGCTGGCCTATTTCAAAAGGCTGAAAGCAAATTTATTTTTCGATTATGCTGTTGGTAGTCAATACGGACAGGACATTATTTATAAATCAGCCGGAATTGATTTGCTTGTTGATTTACACATTATCCGGTTGTTGGCACCTTTTGAGTTAGGTTGCCGCCTGATCTACCTTCCAGACGCTTCAGAAATAAAAGCCGAATTTTTGTTTTCGATTAATCTCAGTTCTTTTTAGGTGTTGATTTTTTTTGGACGCAGACCTGCCTAGCCGGCAAGGCTGGTTTACGCAGATGCGACGGATTTTTTTATCATATTCTTATCAGCGCTTTTCCGCGCCATCCGCGTCTCTATTTCTTCAGACGCTGATTTCGCAGATGCGACGGATTGAGTAGATGATAG
>CAZBDF010000125.1:0-10850 GCA_964490385.1 uncultured Lentimicrobiaceae bacterium
GAAAACAATACCGAAATGAAAGATGAAATTGAAAAATTAAAGAGGAGGTAAGGATGAAGAGAATAACAAACTTATTAATAGCTGTTTTTGTTTTGTTACAAGTGAGTGTTGTTGCTCAAACATTTGATAAAGACAGCCCCTTCCAGTATGTTTTCGACGAGAAAGATGATATACATGAATTCAATTATATTGCAGTAAATTTTGTGGATACTGCTACAAAAGCTGTACTCAATACATTTAATATTGTAGAAAACAATCCATTCAACCATCTCGATTATCCTGAAATTGAAGTAACAGATCCTTATCATAAAAATAAAGAGTATCTAATTAAAAACACACCCATAAATGAAATCGAGCTACCTGAAGGACGAGTGGTAATTAAAAAGGGAGTAGATACTTCAGGTATAAATTGTGTTAATGCCTACAGTTATTACCAGGCATTCGACCTCAAAGATTATTTACTTATAAAGTATTCTCTTTATGTGGGCGTACCGGATTGGGTGGCAGGAAGAAGTGATGCTGTATTTATTTTTGATGCCGTGGGCGACCTGCTTTATAAACTCAACGATTTTGATACGGACGTCAGGGAATGGGCTCTTACCGAAAACGGAAGGTATTTTTCGTATGCACACGGGGGCATACAGGACGAATCGCTGGAACCCTTTTGCGATGTAGGGTATAAAATTATCGACCTACAAACAAATGAGGTTACTTACGAGGAATATTTAGGGTTCAAATACAATGAAGTGAGGACAGATTCTTTTAAGGACTTGATAGTTGCAACTGGTTTTTCTGTTGACTATCTTTATGTTTTTATTGATTTGTCAAAGCAAACAAAATACTCACGGGTTTTTTCTAATTCAGAACTGGGGTTATGGAAATCAACCTCCGATACGGGTATATTTATGTATGTTGGCAGTCGAAATTCAAGTGAAGTCAAATTCCTTTCTTTTGAAACAGATTTTAAAATGGGGGATTTGAAATGAAAAAAATATTGATATGCTTAACAATTATATCCGTCCATGTTTTTATTGCAAACCTTTCAATTGCGCAAGTACAAAACGATATTTATAATTTCTACTATCAGGAGCATACTACAGCTAACAATAGTTATGGTAACTCCACTGAATTTGAAACCAAGCATATATCTTCCGACTATGGTAAAAGGTATTTGCTTCCCGGACAAGGTACACGCTGGCACAGGGGTGTTGATTTTGCCATTAAAGGAACCCCAACTTACCAATGGGATCATTTCACATCCATAAATACTGGGACAATAAAGAAAATCAACGGAAGTGCAGGTTATAAATACATTATTACGGAGGGCACCCAGCCTGATAGTCTGCACCATTTTGGGTACGGGCACTTGTTTGAACAAGCGCAACCAAACCCATCCTATAAGAGAGGTGATTTGGTTTTGATAAAAATGGATAGTGTTCTTAATCAATATGCAATAATCGACTTATCAAGTACTGAGGAACGTGCATTTGGCCAGGTAACGGGAACAGCAACCTATAACTTTAATGGAACCGATAGCATATGGGATGTAACAACCGATATTAATCAGGGAGATGTGCTTGGAAATATCGGAAGGTCAAAAGGTACAGGTAATTACGGTTACATGCATGTACATGTTTATCTTTTTAAGAATATCAACATAGCACTTGGCAACCAGGGCCAGGGTTTATTCGACAACATCCATAATGACCACGACCCATTGCAGTTTATCTCACATGTAAACACAGAATACCATACAGAGCTTATGGTGAATCCAGCCGTCATCAATAGTGGGAACATAATAAACTCTAGTGGGGCAAATGCGATTTCGATACGGGTAAGGGGCACCATGATAAATGCAACACGAGATGTTGACCGTTTCACGAATGTTGTTATGGATATAGATGATGTGGACATTTACATCAAAAAAAGCTATCACCCTGATGAGAACCATAGCCAATGGGGCAACAATTCCTCTAATTATCAATTAATAATGGGGGAGCACATTGAGTCTCATTTTTCACTTGGTGCTAGGATGACAAGTAAAATTTATCCGGTAACAGCACAGTATGGTCAGCAGGCAAATCCTCCCAATAATAGCTTAATAAATTTAGTTGGAAATACATATGGTGATTTTGCCAATACCGGAATAGACCCTTATGCCTACAAGAGTTCCACTGGCAGTGTAATAAACAACCGGGCTTATGATGATTATTATTTCTCTGATTTTTACACAAGGGTTATCAATAGCGACACCTTAGGAGAGGATTTTGAATTTGCCGACATCAACGATTCAGCAAAATACAAAGATGGCATATACCAGCTTTTTGCGAAGGTAACTACAGTACGCGGTGATGAGTATACTTCTATGGAATGTATGGCACAACCTCCTGAAATCATCATCGACAACTTCCGCCCATACATCGCTAAAGTAAAAATTACCCAGGATTGGCCGGGAACTAACGAACCTGTTACATTTTACGAGTATGAGTGGGCTTGGAATCCCAATCTCGGACAACTCAATGGTGTTCCGGTAAAAAACATTGAAGGACTTATCGGCTTACCTTTTAATATTGAAATTGAATCGAGTGAAATACTCAAAGACTGCAAACTGGAGATTTCGTCGTTAGGTATTGGCAAAACTCCGGGGACACAAGATGAAGAAAATCCATATTTATGGAATTTCCAGGTGTTAGGAAACCCTGTGATGGGACCACATACATTATCAATTACCGGGCACGACATGGCCAATAACGAACTACAAACTGAACCCGAAGAAATACCCATCAGGCAGGCCCCGAACAATGACAGCGATAACTGGGAGCCTGAACCAAACCCCGGCCCGGACGAGAAACATACAATCAACTTCGCTTCTTACGATCTAGCCTTCACCTTCGAGCCCGAAATTATAGAAGCCGGTGTAGAAACCGAGGTTTACATTGTCAACAATTCATCAGGCTATGAAGGGGATAATTATTTGTGGTATTGGTTTTTTAGTGGTGAAACATCACCCACATATTTTGAGGGTAGAAATCCTCCTTCTGTTACTTATTCTGATTACAACCTACCTGGCACCAAACACATTGGTGTGATCATCTTTGATGGTGGGCAGTCAATTGCCGAATTAACAAAAGACATTCAAATCATCGACCCGGCAACCTACCTGCTTGTTGATTTTGAAGCCGAAGGAACAATAGACAATGATGAACTCTATGGCAACTCACCCCTTACCATCAACTTTACCGATGCTTCAAGCGGCATCCCCATCGAATGGTTGTGGGATTTTGGCGATTACTGGGGCGAAAGTACCGATCAAAACCCCACATATACCTTTGAAAACAATACAGGCTCACCCCAGCAATACACTGTATCGCTACAAGCTTGTAATCCTGATGACTGCGCCGTGGAAATGAAAGAGGCTTTAATTACGGTATATCCCCAAAGCGCCCCGCTCGACCCCTGGGCTAACTTTAGCTATAGCAAAACCAGCCTGTTTGCGCCCAGCACTGTAACTTTTACCAATACTTCCACCGGTGAAATTGATACTTACGAGTGGGATTTGGATGGGAACGGTTCGTTTGAAACAAATCTTGAAAACCCGGGTACTTTGCCCTATGGAGTCTCAGATTACGACATATCATTAAAAGTAACAAATACCGATACACAGAAATCTGATATTTTTTCGAGGCACCTAAAAATTTACGAAGCGCCTAACTCAGGTTACACGGTTGATTTTAGCTGGGATCCAAACCCGGCTACCCAGGGCAATTTAATCCACTTTGATGAAGATGTAACCGGGTTTTATGCTTCATACAATTGCAAGTGGATTGTTTACGATCCCTCGGGCTTTAAGGTTTATGATGCTTTTATCCAAAACCCCTACCTCAACCTTTACGAAACCGGTTCCTATTCAGTTACCCTGGAGGTGTACGATTTTTATGATACTTTCCTCGGTGTGTGCTCAAAGCAGGTAAATATAAACCCGCCGGCCCTGGTTGCTGCACCAGGTGAAATTGTCCCGGATGATATTAGCTACATGGCTGGTTTTGGGCATTCTGTTTCGATAGATGAAAACTTCGCGGTGGTAGCTGCCAATGCATTCGAGCATAATGGCGAGCGTACCGGGGCAATATACATTTATGAGTTTCACCACGAAAGCCAGACATGGTCAAAAAAACAAGGTCCGCTTGTACCTGCTGATGTAAAATGGGGAGACAATTATGCTTGTGCAGTTGGCATTTCAGGTAACTATATCGTAGTTGGGGCTGAAAGGCAAACCAATGATCCAAGTCATGAAAGGGCCGGGGCAGTTTATGTATATCATTACAATGGATCCACGTGGAATTTAATGCCTGATAAATTAATCCCCGGGGATGCCACATATAATGATAATTGTGGATGGTCACTAAGTATTGATGGTAATTACCTGGTTGTTGGAACATCTGGTGGTACTGTATTTCCAGATCCTGATAGTATTGGTTACAATGGCTCAAAAGACCACCAGGGAAAAGCTTACATTTATAAGCTTGAGAATAATACATGGGTTGAAAAATGTAAGATCTTTGATGAAAATGTGTTTGTTAAAGATGGATTTGGGAAGTCTGTTTCCATTTCGGGTACAAGGATTGCAGTTGGATCGGATCATGATAAAGCCTTTGTTTTCGATAGGGTGACAGATGATGTCTGGGAGCAAAGTACTATTGACCTAGCGGGTAATTCTAATGATGAAATTGTAGTTTCGGTAAGTAATAACGCATTATTGATTGGGGATCATACGGAATGCTATGGGTCACCTTCTGTTTCACGAGGTGGGAGGGCTTATATTTTTGAGTTTGATAATGGCCAATGGGATATGGAAATTGATTTGCCCCATATCGTACAAAGACGTGCCCATTTCGGATTTTCGGTAAGCATCAATGGGAGATACGCCGTGGTTGGCGTCCCTGGTGAGGATGTGTTTGGAGAATATTCACATTCAGGTGCGACATATATTTACAGAAAAAATTTCAATGATTTTTGGAATTTAGCTGAAAAAGTTACTCCAGAATATTATTCTAATGTCAGTTATGAGTGCACTCAATATGGGGCTTCCGTACACTGTGGCAATCAGAGTATAATTGTTGGGCGGCCTGGTGAATTTTTGACATTTCCCTGTGGCACTCCCGAAAACTTCCCCGGTACTGTAACCATTTTTTCCAACTATATTTATCCCTGCGACAGGATCATCAGTGAGGATGATTATCATCCATCACCCAATACGTATCCCGAACAATCAGCCGGCTACATTACGCTTGGCGGTAATCCACCTGGAGAGGTGTATTTTCAGGAAGGTGTGGACATTGCTTATTTGGGTGGGGATATTTTGCTGCAGGATGGATTTACAGCCGCAGAGGGTTGTAGCTTTTTGGCAAAGGGCATGGCCTGTGCCTACCAGCCGCCACTTAAAACACAAAGTATTTACACCGGAAGTAATGATGTTGAAATTGTGGCTGAGATGGTGGATGAAATTATTTTGAATGCTGATGAGATCATTAATGAAGGGCGAGAGATTAAGCTTTATCCCAACCCAACATCCGGCACTATTACAATTGAGGGAATTAATGCCAACTCAGAAATATCAGCTTATAATTCATTCGGGAAACAGGTCTATTTTGATAACAACTTTAATCATTCATTTATCAATCTCTCACCCTACCCCAAAGGTATCTACCTGCTCACCATAAAAACCAGCGAAGGTGTGTTTACCGAAAAGGTGGTGCTGCAGTAGGTGATAGGTGTCCGATGTTTGATGTTTGATATTCGATCTTTGGTGTCTGAAACCGGCACCCAATACCAGCCGTCCGTATATTACGGCTTTCTCTGCGTCCTCCGTGCCCTCTGCGGTTTTAATTTTATCTTTGAAGTTAAGGGAGAGGATCGAAAGCAGGGAATTGGCCCCTTCCCTTTAAATTTGCTTGAAGTCCCAGCTTCAGGCAATAAGCCATTCAATATCCAGTTATTCTTCCCCACAGTATTTTTAATAATTTAATGCTATCCTGGTAAAAGGATAATCCATTGATGAATTTGATGTTAAACCCGTTAAGGTTTTTTTTGTACCTTTGCGCGCTAAAATTAACCAATCTTCGATTAAAATGAAAAAAGCGAAAGTTCTGTACATAATGCAAGAAATTACCCCGTATCTCGACGAAACTCCTATGAGCCATATTGGCCGCTATCTTCCACAGGGAGTGCAGGAAAAAAGTCGAGAGATCAGAACTTTTATGCCGCGCTATGGCAACATCAACGAACGTCGTAACCAGTTGCACGAAGTGATCCGTTTATCGGGGATGAACCTCATTATCGACGACAACGACCACCCACTCATTATTAAAGTGGCCTCCATTCAGCAAGCCAGGATGCAGGTTTATTTTATCGACAATGAAGATTACTTCCACCGCAAGTCAGTATTTACCGACAAGTCGGGTAAATTTTTTGAAGACAACGACGAGCGCGTCATTTTCTTTGCACGTGGTGTTTTAGAAACTGTGAAAAAATTAGGCTGGCCACCCGATGTTATCCATTGTCATGGATGGTTTACAAGCCTGGCTCCGCTCTACATAAAAAAATCCTTCAAAGACAACCCGCTGTTCAGCGATGCAAAAGTTGTGCTTTCATTGTATGATGACGACTTCAACGAAAGTTTAAGTGACGACTTTACCAAAAAACTGAAATTTGGTAAAATAAAAGAAGCCGACCTTAAAAACTACAAGCTCAACAATTACGAAGGCTTAATAAAAGGCGCGATAGATCATGCTGATGCATTCGTTATGGCTAGCGAAAACATCAACCCCGAACTTGAAAAATATGCCCGGGCGCAAAATAAGCCCATACTCGAATTTCATGGCAAAGATGATTACATCAATGCTTACAATGAATTCTACGACCAACTTATCGAAGAAGAACAATAGTAATTTCCTTCTGATTTTTTTGAATAATTAAACATCTCTTATCGATCTATGCTCAAGCGTCGGACAATATTTTACATCCTGATATTTACTTTGCCTTTTCTGATGGTTAACTGCAATAAAGATCCTGAAAGGATTGGTGTTGACTTGCAGCCGGAAGATGATAGATTAGAAGTTTATGTAAGTGACACAACCTCTGTTTATGCCTATTCGGTTTTGGTGGACTCTATCCGTACAGATGAAACTTCGGTAAGTATGCTCGGGAGCTATTATGATCCGGTTTTTGGTTCATCCACTTCAAGCATCTATACACAAATCAGGCTTTCGACAACCTCGACTACTTTTGGCCTTGATCCGGTTTTGGATTCGATTGTTTTGGCATTTGAATATACCGGCAGTTACTATGGCGATACTTCATACATGCAAAACTTCAAAGTCTTTAAAATAAGTGACGATGAATCGATTAATGGAGATAGTGCTTATTATTCAAATCAGGAACTCCAGTTAGCCGAGGAGATTGCAAATGTTTTTATTCAACCATCGCCAAGCGACAGCGTAATGGTGGATACACTGAAATATAAAGCACAGTTACGTATTCCTCTAAGTGAAGAATTTGGATATGCAATATTAAATGCTGACACAGCAGATCTCGCCTCTAACGATAAATTCCTGGAGTTTTTACCGGGGGTTTATGTAACTTCGGAACAGAAACACTGGGGCGGGGCCATATTGGCTTTCGACCTGGTAGCAGTAAATTCCAGGATGTCCATTTATTATTCGAATGACGACGAGGGTGATTCGCTTTCTTATAATTTCACCATCAGTTCAAGCAATGCCCGGTTTATGAATTTCGAGCAGTACGGTTACGATAATGCAGCCGAAGCATTTAAGGCACAGGTGATTAATGGGGATACTACTCTTGGTGATGAGAAACTCTACATGCAAGCGATGGCAGGCGTAAAAGTCAGATTTAAGTTTCCTTTTATCAAGGATTGGGGAACGGAAGGTGCTATTGCCATTGATGAAGCCAGGCTAGTTATTAGTAATTATAATCCTGATGATGATTTTGCAGCGCCTGGCGAATTAGTTGTACTCCAATTGAACAATGATGGCACAGCTGCGTTTATACCTGATCAGTTTGAAGGTACAGGCTATTACGGTGGGCAATATGACGCTGAAACAGGCGAATATTTTTTCAGGATATCAAGATATGTTCAGTCTCTCCTTACCGAAGAAGCAGAAAATTATGGAATGGAACTGGTGGTATCGGGTGGTTCACTGATGCCAAATAGGTCGCAGTTGGTTGGCCCGAACCCCAACCCGGTAAATGATCTTAGTAAAAGATTAAAACTAAAGATAATTTACACTGATTTAATAAACTAAATTTTCGTTTAAAAAATGTGTGGAATAGTAGGTTACATTGGCCCAAAGCAGGCTTATCCAATTCTGATTAGCGGATTAAAAAGGCTTGAGTACAGAGGATACGACAGTGCAGGTGTCGCTTTCATAAACGGTGGGATAAAACTTTACAAGACCAAAGGAAAAGTTTCGGACCTGGAAGCCCATGTTAAAGGCAAAGATATTAGTGGCAACATTGGTATTGGCCACACCCGCTGGGCAACCCATGGCGAACCAAATGATCTCAATGCACATCCCCATTTTTCTGAATCCGAAAACCTTGCTGTGATCCACAATGGGATCATCGAAAACTATGATGTAATAAAGGAAAAACTGATTAACGACGGTGTAAGTTTTAAAAGTTTTACTGATACTGAAGTCCTCGTTCAGCTTATCGAATACATTTATCATAAAGAAGATGTTAGCCTGGTTAAGGCAGTTCAATTGGCATTGTCGCAGGTTATCGGGGCTTATGCCATTGTTATCCTGTGCAAAGACCATCCGGATACTATTATTGCAGCTCGCAAGGGAAGCCCCCTTGTTGTTGGCATTGGAGAGGGCGAATTTTTCCTCGCTTCGGATGCTTCACCGATTGTTGAACACACACGCGATGTTGTATATCTTGATGACGAAGAAATCGCAATTATCCGGCTTGACAAAGAGATAGAGATCAAAACTATAAGTGATCAGAAAAAGACACCTTTTATTGAGAAACTGGAAATGGACCTTACAGCACTCGAAAAAGAGGGTTACGACCATTTCATGTTGAAGGAAATCTTTGAACAGCCCAAATCTATCCGCGACAGTATCCGTGGAAGGATTAACGTTGGGAAAGATACCATTTCGATGGCCGGGATTATTGATAACGCTGAATTTTTCCAAAAGGCGAAACGCATTATTTTTACAGCAGCAGGTACTTCCTGGCATGCTGCCCTGGTAGGGGAATATATTTTTGAGGAGTTGGCCGAGATACCTGTTGAAGTAGAATACGCTTCAGAGTTCAGGTACAGAAACCCAATTATTAACGAGGATGATATTGTAATTGCTATTTCGCAGTCTGGCGAAACTGCTGATACACTCGCTGCAATGCGGCTTGCAAAGTCAAAAGGTGCTTTGATTTATAGTATTTGTAATGTTGTAGGTTCGACTATTGCACGAACTGCTGATGCCGGTTCATATACACATGCGGGCCCCGAAATTGGTGTTGCTTCCACCAAAGCATTTACATCACAGATTACCGTTATTTATCTCATTGCCCTGCTGATGGCCCAAAAAAGAGGCAAAATATCGAAGGAAAGATTTTTAAAGTTAATTGATGCATTGGATAAAATTCCGGCCCTGGTTGAAGAGACACTGAAGATTAACGACCAGGTGAAAGAAATGGCAAAGGTGTTTACCTATGCGCGCAATTTCCTATACCTTGGCAGGGGATACAATTTCCCGGTTGCACTTGAAGGTGCCCTAAAGCTTAAAGAAATTTCTTACATCCATGCCGAAGGCTACCCGGCAGCCGAAATGAAACATGGCCCAATTGCACTTATCGATAAAAAGATGCCGGTGGTGGTTATAGCTCCCGCTTCTGCAGTTTACGATAAAGTGGTTTCAAACATCCAGGAAATCAAGGCGCGAAAAGGGAAAGTAATTGCTATAGTATCTAAAGGGGATAAAACAGTATCGGCACTTGCCGATTATGTGCTTGAAATCCCTACCACTATGGAGATATTTTCACCATTGATCACCGTTATCCCATTACAACTTCTGTCGTATTATATTGCAGTGATGCGCGATTGTGAAATCGACCAACCACGAAATCTTGCGAAATCGGTAACCGTTGAGTAGGCTGTTTCTGCTAAGGTTTTTCCACGATTTTAACCTATCTTATTTTTGAAAACTATCTCTGGTATGACTTACTCCGGCATTTATGCTGGTGATTAGAAATGCGAATGATAGATGGACTTTAGTCGAAACACTGACTATTTTGGCTTTCCATGGGAATCCCTTCGGGAAAAGCCCAATTTCACAGCTCACATCAAATCCCCCGTACGGGGACTATTAATAAACCTCATTTTCATACAGCCTGTTCAGGGCATGTCAGTTCACTGAATTCAATCCCCACCTTATGCCATAGGCATCCATTAGGAAAAAACGGGGCTATTGAACCCATAGTGACATTAACTGTAATTATTTAGGTAGTTGTATTGCTTACCAAATCCTAATGACCCCATCCCCGGCCCTTCCCCTTCCTGTCCGCCGCTTCGCTATGGCATGCGGAGAGGGGAAGGGAGACCAGCCGCACAAGCGACTGCAGAGCCAGTGCGTTGGCATTCTCCCCCTCAAGATAAAGCCAGCCTTGCCGGCTAGGCAGGTTTAGAGGGGGTCTGTGATAGAAGACATATAACTGGATTGGAAAGTAGGTAGCTAAATAGGGGCTGCTTAAAAATTCGTAACAATTGGGTTTTTATACCATTACATAAATAATGTTGTGCTTAGATGTAAGGTTTTTTGTACGTT
>CAZBDF010000126.1:0-10735 GCA_964490385.1 uncultured Lentimicrobiaceae bacterium
CTAAACAATTACGATTTTGCATAAAGCCAATATTTTTGGGCGGACATTCTTTATTGTCCTGAGTGTTTTTTGCCCAGCCAGGATATAATATCCTCCATCACCTTTTCTTTCATAGTATCGTTAAATAGCTCATGATAGCCACCGGGATATTCTTTGTATTGCAGGTTTGGGTTGTTGGAGTTGGAAACGAAACTGCGGCTTCCTTCAATCGATACAATTTCATCTTCAGTTCCATGAATGAGAAACATTGGAAGCAACAATGTATTGGCTTTTTGATGAATGAAACTTACTGTTTTTGCTACTTCAATCCCAAAACGGGGTGTGGCTTTTCGATGGTAAAGCTGATCGTTTTTGGTGTATTCAACAAAATCCTGATCGTGGCTTAGCTTTTGGATATTTAAACCTGTTGGCATGCTGAGTGCCGGTAAAATCTTATCCATCAATTTTGCGAGTTGCCAGAGAATGGGCGAAATGCCCAATTCACCGATGGCAGGCGAAGTACAAACCACACCGGAAATATGGGAAGTATCGTGTAAACAATAGTCAAGGGCAATAACACCACCCATGCTGTGGCCAAATAAAAACAAGGGAAAGTCCGGGTGCTTATTGTGTACAAGTTTGATGAATATTCCAAGGTCTTTTCTCAATTCACCCCAACTGTTAACATGCCCCCTAATGCCCGGTGAGCGGCCATGACCGCGCCAATCCATCGCATAAACAGCATATCGTTGTGGGATCAATCTGTCCACAACATTGCTAAAACGTCCGCTATGGTCGCCCCCGCCATGAACAACAATGATTACTGCTTTTGGTCCTTCATCAGGCAGCCATGATTGATAGTATAATTTAACCCCTTTATAGCCTTGAAATTTTTCCTCTCTATGAATCATCTTAATTTCTTTGGGTGTTTAGGTGACAGTTCGCAGTCCTCATTTCTCATTTGGCATTTATACACTAAACTCATAACTCAAAATATAAACCGCTGAGGGCGCAGAGGACGCTGTTAAGAATCTGCCCAATATCTTTTATCTTACTATGAACTCACAACTCAAAAGCTACTTCGCGATTTCGCGGTTCATGACCCGCCAAATTTCGGCATTTCGGGTGTCGGCAACATTTCTGAGTTTATCACTGGTTAGCTGGTAATAGCTGTCAGGAAGGTCCTTCAATTCCCTAAAAGACAATCTATCAATAAGGCTGACATTGGTAATGACGTACCTGTCGTGGTTAGGGTTGAGTTCGATTTCCCTAAAATCATCCGTTGAAAATATCCAATAGCCGACCAAAGAGAACAGTGTTATGGCATCACGGTTGCTTGAATAGGAGGCAATTCCATAATGCTTTTGATTGAGGAATTTGAAATTTATATCAGGGTCAGGATTCCATTTATGCAAAATTACAATCAGATAATCAACATCATACTGTTGTTTGAGTGTCGTGAGCCATGTCTTAAGTTGATTGCTTGGCTTACCAATAAAATTCATGTACGTCATGTTGTTGAGCCAGGGCGGTGTATATAACTCAAATGCTTCTATTTTTGAAGCTTCAAATTTGCCTATCAGTTCTTTTACCGAGTATTTTCCATAATCAAAAATATCCTTGGTATTGTACATATTATGCCATGGATCGACATAAACATGGGTAAGCAAAGAATCAACCTGGTTTGCAATCGCAATCTTTGGGGTGTGTACTTGCGGGAAACTTGTGATGGACAGCAAAGCAAGCATCCCACATACAATTATCAATCTTATCTTTTTCATCATTATTTCTTTACCCAGTTATTAATCCGTGATTTCCTTCATTAAACCGGCAGCAAAATTATATGTTTTTCTTCCACATGCCGAAAACATTTCATTACAGTTTAAATTCAGCTTACTTTTGTCGCTTGTTTATAGTTGAAAGAATTACCCATGTTACGAGCGGCTAAAATTTTAAGAAACGTCATTCTGCGTACTATCGATTGGTTTTATCCGCCATTTCGCAGGATACTGCCACCCGAAACTTTCCGCTATGCAGCTACCGGGGGCTTTAACCTGTTTTTAGATATATTTCTCTACTTTATTTTTTACAACTTTATCCTGCAAAAACAAATCGTTCACCTGGGATTTGTGTCCATCAGCCCACACATAGCCGCTTTCCTGTTTGTTTTTCCCATTACTTTCATCACAGGGTTCCTGCTATCAAAATACATCACCTTTACCAGCTCACAACTTCGGGGTAGGGTGCAGCTTTTCAGGTATGCACTATCGGTTGCGGGTTCAATACTGATAAATTATATTTTGCTTAAAATTTTAGTTGAATACCTCCATATCTGGCCTACAATATCTAAAATGATTACTACCGTGTTTGTGGTCACCTACAGCTACCTGATTCAGAAATATTTTACTTTTAAAACGGGTTGAGAAGAGTGGGGGCAGTGCCGAAAAACCAGAAATCTCTGATTTCATTATTTTTCGTGCATCCTCGAAAAGTTACGAAAATTGAAAATTTTCTACTTTTCGGGATCCTCAGTTTTCAGTTCTCAGTCCTCAGTCTTCAGTTTGCAGTGCCAAAAAACCAGAAATCTCTGATTTCATTGTTTTTCGTGCATCCTCGAAAATTTTCTATTTTTCGGGATCCTCAGTCTTCAGTACAGTGCTAATAAGTTAAGGTAATGGTGTGAATTTTTGATTGTCGATTAACGATTTTTGATTTAAGATGTTCCTGACTATCATATTACAACAAATCTCCCATCGGGATGCCTTTGGTAAAAAATCAGTCCCGCATCTACGGGATTAATCATCAATCGTAAATAGTATTCTTAACTAATTGACATTGATCTTCAGTAGGCAATTTGAAGTTGATGGTTTAGATTTATTTTTCTTCGTCCAATAAAAACTAATAACCATGCAAACTATTCCTGCAAAAATTTGTTGATTATATTTGCATTCAATCTAAATTACAAATATTATAGTTATGAGCGAAAATAAAATACTTGTCCCAATTGATTTTACGGCAATTAGTGATAAAATCATCAACATGGCAACGCGCATTGCCAAAAAAGATAATTTAGGTATTACGCTACTGCACATCGAAAGTGATAAATCAGGTAAGGATACCGAAGTCAAGTTACAGCAATTGGCTGATAAAATTTCAGCAGATGAAAATATTGCTTGCGATTATTTAATAAATACAGGGAATATTTTCACTGAAATCCCAAAAGTGGCCCACAGTCAGGGCTACAAATTGATGGTAATTGGATCACATGGATTTAAAGGATTGCGCGAGAAGTTTTTTGGTGCCGATATACTTAAGCTTGTTAAAAGCATTCCAATTCCGGTGCTTGTTTTCCAGGGAAAATATGAGATGCCGGCCGAGGGATTTAAAACTATTGTCTTCCCGGCAGGAACACATGATTCGTTCTGTAATATTATTGATGCCACAATTTATATTGCAAAATTATTCGATGCTACTGTTCATCTCTACACTGTCGAAAAGCCGGGTGCTGAATGGTCAGCAAAACTTAAAGCCAATATCGAACTGGCACGTGAGAAATTTGAAGAAAACAATGTTAGTTATACCAGGGTGAACGAAGAGCAAAGTTCATTTTCGATAGGCTATTCAAAACAAATTCTTCAGTTTTCTAAGTCTGTGCATGCGGATATGATTGCACTGATGTCGATTCCGACAAAGGAACACTACTACTTTGCCGATAGCGATAAAGAAGCCTTGCTTACCAATGATGCCTGTTTGCCCATTTTCTGTACCAGTAACGAGAAAACTATATAGTAAGCCCATCTCGAAGCCCAACCCTTATAATTATTAAGATCAGGAACAGGATGATAAAAGGAATATAGGCCAGCCCACACTGGATGTCTTTTAACTTGGCTCCTGTCGATCTGCGGGATTTAAACGAAATTTCGCCAAGTTCCCCAATCCGGAAATAAAGCCCTGCAATAAAAAAAACAAGTGGTAATAATATGTACAGGTCCAGGTACTTAAAGTGACCGAGGTAAGGGACCTTAAACAGAATAATGATTAGGATCCCAAGAAAAGCAGGCATTACTATTTGGTGCTTAAAATAATTGCCAACGTTTCGACCTGGCAAGATAGGATAGTACAAGTTTGCCGAAATCATCACATGCCTTTGCGCCTTATTCCCTAAAAAGAGCAGTAAAAAAATGGCAGCAAGGCCCAGGAAAGCTTTGATAAGGAAAGGCATTCTGAGTGTATTGAAGGCAGCTCCTATCCCGAAGTTAAATATTGCCCCAACAATTACATTCCCCAAAAACCAGGTTAGCGCAATAATGTAAACCCACAAAAAAAATATCTTTTGTTTTTTAAGGTACCTTCTTTGCTTTTTGTATAAACGTTCGAAGATTAATGCTAAAAGTAAACTGAATGAGTTTCCAAGTAAGAAAACCACAATCACCTTATCATCAGTCCAATTTTCGCCGGAAAGAATAAAACCATAGAAAAAAAGTTCGGCATCAAAACCTAATGATTTTGCCAGAAATATTGAAAAGAGGTTAACCGAAAAGACGACAAAATAATAGGCGATTACAAAAGAAACCAAAGAATTGATTACGATACAGGCATTAAAATTTTTGAACTTTATACTTGTGGGCATGTGCTATTATTATTTTGCACCAAAGATATGGAAATAAAAGTACCGGTAATTTTGTCAATCCCAAAAGGATGCTTTTCGGCGATGTTTAGGTGATATATTCACCCGGTGACTCAAAGTCACCGGGTGAATGGTAAGCACCGGTCACCCGTCATCCAACATCTGGCAACTCCCCGCTCTAAATCGCCGAAAGGTAAGTTTGTAAATTTTGTTCGGATGAAAGTCCAAGCTTTTTACGCAGTCTCGAGCGTGCTACCCGCATACTTTCAGGGGTAACAAACAAGAGTCCGGCAAGTTCCTTTGTACCCAGACCAAGCCTGATCATGGTTGAAAGTTTCAATTCTGCAGGTGTTAAAGATGGGTGGGCTATCAAAAGCCGTTTTTGAAAGGCAGGATGCAGCTTATCATAATCGTTACTAAACTTTTGCCAACCATGCCCTTTCAACCGGGTTTCAATTGTTTCAACCATTTCGGAAAAGCCTTCCTTTGTAAGCTGATGTTCAGCAGAAAGCTTATTGATATTTTTTGTAGATAACAAAAGCTTTTCAAGGAAGTTGTTTACTTCGTTGGTAAAGATCACATTTTCAATGATCTTGCTTTCCTTTTCTTTGATGAGTTGTTTCCGCTCATCGGCAATGGTAAGGGCAGAATGCATCCGGGCCAAAAGCTCTATTGCATTAACAGGCTTCCTTATATAATCGATGGCACCAGCTTCGATAGCAGTTTCTAAATCCTCGGGGCTAACCATCACACCTGAAACAATAATTGCCGGGATATGTTGAGTTGAAGAATCTTTCTTAAGGATTTGTAGCAATTCGATGCCATTGATTTCGGGCATTTCCCAATCTGTGAGGATGATATCCGGGGTAACTCTTTCCATTATCCTTAGTGCTGTCTTTCCACTGTTTGCTTGATAAATCAGATAGGTAGGATGATGTTTTTCGATGATCGCTACTATCGTTTTAAGATTATGTATCGAATCGTCAACAATCAGTATTTTATAATTTTTCATCGCATAAGTACTTTTATCAATCCAATAAATTTTGCTTCATCAATATGAATGGTGGCAAAGCGTATCTCCTCTAACCATCGATCTAATCCTTCAATATTGAGTGCTTCAATATTAATCAATATTTCCTTTATTTCGCTTATAGCGAAAACACAACAGGCATTGAGCTTTTCGAGGTAGGGCTTGAGTTTTGTTAAGTCCCCGGGCGAAATATTCTTATACTCTAAAGCATCATCAATAGGAATTGGAATAGTGAGGTTTTGAATGTCACTTTCAATTGTTTGAAAGTTAGTTAAGCGAATCCAAAACTTTGCTCCCTGGCCAGGTGCTGACTTCACACCAATAGTCCAGCCATGTAATTCAACCGCCATTTTACAAAATGCAAGCCCCAGACCAGTTGATGCTACCTCACCCGATTTAATTTTTTTGATCTGCTTAAACTTTTCAAAAATAATTTGGTGGTGTTCACGTGCAATTCCGACCCCCTCATCCTTAACCGTTATTAGGAGCATTCGATCCTTGTCAACTTGTGCATCCACAACAATTGCACTGTTTACCGGTGAGAATTTGATGGCATTTGAAAACAGGTTGACAAATACCCTGCTCAAAAGTTCCTGATCGGCTTGAAAGAGAAAATCATTGGAGAATTCTTTTCTTATGGTGATGTTTTTTTGCTCACATAAAAAGTCAATCTCTGTAATGGCCGGTTGAATTACATCCTTTAAGTTGGTTTCAGCTAGCTGAAGGCTAAGGCTATTTTTTTCTGCCTTGTTAACATCCAGCATATTCATTACCAAATTGAGCATCTGCTTACTGGTATGATTTACAATCCGGGTCCTTTCATCAGGATCTTCAAATACATCAATGTTCGTCAGGACATTTAATGGGTTTTTTAAATCATGCACCAGCATACTTACCATCGCCTGTTTGTATTCGTCCAGTTCCCGTAGTTTCGAGTAGGCCTGGTTTACCTCTTGAGCATAGGTTTCGATTTCGCTGTTTTGCTTACTGATTTGATTATTCTTATCAGCCAGAAGAAGGTTAGCTTTTTTTAATTTTCGACGGGCAAAAAACATATTTACAGCAAAAGCTATTACAAGAAGTGAAGTAACCAGGAAAAAATAATTCAGATGTCGTTGGGTTTGGATTTCATTTTCATGCTGAAATTCCCGTTCCATACGGTACTGAACATTTTCCAGGCTATCGCTCAATTGTTGCTGCCGGAATTTATAACTCAAATCAAGGCTTGTAAATTCTTTTATCTTTTCTTCGCTTGTAAGGCTATCCTTTAATTGAATGTACATTTTCAAATAATCGAATGCCTTTTGAGGCTGGTTTGTTCTGTTGTACAACTCCGCTAAAACTTCAGAAACCGTTACAATCTCCTCTTTGTAGTCATTGTCTGTTGCAGCAGCAAACCCTTTCTTTAGTATTTGTTCGGCCTTGTTTAGTTGCTTTGTTTCCATATAAGCTGTACCGAGAAAGGAAGTGGCATCAGCATACTGGCGCATATCTCCGTACTCTTCAGCAATGGCTACACCCTTTTCGCTATTTTCGATAACTTTTTGGTATTGGGGCGGTTTTGTATTTATATAGTAATATGAAAGTACCGCATAATAGCTGCACAATCCAAGTGGGAAATCAGATTCTTCGTAGGTTTCCTTTGCCTTTTCAAGTGTTTCAAAAGCCTTTTCTATCTCATCTTTATCAAGGTAAACTTCCGATAAATTACTATACGCCATGCCCAGGTCCCGAATTGGCTCCAATGGTTCGAGATAGGCAATTGCGTTTAAATAGGCTTCCTCCTCTTTTTCCTTGTCTTTGGTTTTTCTATAAACCAGTCCGATGCTGTTGTGTTCCACACCTAGGTTAATAGAATCATTTAAAAGTTCAAAAGCAGAAAGGGCTTTTTGTTTAAACTGCAATGCCAGGATATAATTTCCTTGATGGAAATAGATCCGTCCTAAATGATCGTTTGCCACACCAAACCAAAGTGTATCGCCAACCTGACCCAATAATTCTGTAGCTTTTAAATAATATGTTTTTGCCTTATCGTTGTCGCCTCCCCATTTGTATATTACCCCAATTACAGCATTCATGATGCCTTGATCTAAGGTGTCGTTGCACTGCTTTAAATCCTCCTCACCACTTATAGCATAATATAAAGCTGAGTCAGGATTTCCGGTGGCGAAAAAATACCTGGCAAGTAAGTATTTTGATTTTCCTTTGAAAAAAGGTAAAGAGGCTGAATTTGAAAAATCGAGGAGTCTTCTGGCTTCTATATATGTTGAGTCAAGGTTATTTGATTCATACTTAGCGGTAACACTCTCTATCATCAGTGCTGCTGAATCGCTGTTAGAAGTGTTTTGTGCAAACAAGGATTTAGGCTGTAAGGACAGCAGACACAAAATGATGCCGGTAATAAAAACAATTCTGATAGTTCCGCCCATGGTTTTTGCTTTCGCTAAGTTATTCGCGACACTTTGTATGGTGTTTTTGAACGAGTATCGCAAAAATATAAAAACTAAGCTGGTATCCAATAAAAATCTGAAACTTAAGAGGTATTTATTTTATAATGAAAAGCGCGGATTTACTGCATTGTTGCGTTTTGAGCCGAATGAAAAGCTGGTGCCTATGCCTAAAGCATAACGAAAGGTGGTTTGCATTTCGCGCTGGCCGGTGATAATGTCAAATTCGTCGTAGCCACTGCCGGAGATTGTAATCTGGTTTCTTGGCATACGAAGTTTTTAGCAAATAAGGAACAAGCCCAACTTCAAGCATCGACAAAAGCTCCATTCTTAATTCATCTGCACTCAGCTCGGGAGAGGTGCTGAATTTGAGCGTGTCATTTTTATTTTTAAAGCACTGCTGGCCCACAAATTCCATCATAAACTCTTTTCCGCCACTTCCGGTTTGAAGAGATGTAACCATCACATGTACATCTACTATGTTGGGATCATGGGAATAATTTACCACTGTCAGGTTTTCTTTAATGTATTCCATATCGCAGGCAATGCAATCGAGATAAATGTCAATTGACTGATCGGGGATTGTGGCTACGATTATTCCTTTATCCTGGGCACGAAGACAAAAACATGTGGTAAGGATGAGGCTTATCATTAAAAGGGACTTTTTCATGGCTCGTCTATTTTTGATTGTGTGGGGGAAGAGAAGACGGAAGACTGAAGACCGAAGACGGAAGATGGAAGACGGAAGAGAAGACGGAAGACTGATGTAAGATGCCCTATGATGGATGCAAATAGTTGACCGGTCGATACTAACTACCGATCACTGATTACCGATCACTGTTCACCGATCAACGTTCACCTTTTAATCCAGCTTCAGCACGGCTAAAAACGCCGTTTGTGGAACTTCAACATTCCCTACCTGGCGCATCCGCTTCTTGCCTTTTTTCTGTTTTTCGAGGAGTTTGCGCTTACGCGTGATATCACCTCCATAACATTTGGCAGTAACGTCTTTCCTGAGGGCTTTCACGGTTTCGCGGGCGATGATCTTCACACCAATTGCGGCCTGAATGGCAACATCAAATTGCTGACGTGGAATGAGTTCTTTCAGCTTTTCGCACATGCGGCGGCCAAAATTATAGGCATTATCAAAATGGATGAGTGTTGACAATGCATCAACCTTCTCGCCATTGAGCAGGATATCGAGGCGAACCAGTTTGGCTCGTTTATACCCTACCACATGGTAATCGAAGGAAGCGTATCCCCTCGAAATGCTTTTCAGTTTATCATAAAAGTCGAAAACGATTTCGGCCAATGGTAATTCAAAAGTAACTTCCACCCTGTCGCTGGTGAGGTAAACCTGATTTTTCAGCTCGCCCCGCCTGTCGATGCACAGGTTCATAATGGGACCCACATATTCCGATTTGGAAATAATTTGCGCGTGGATATAAGGCTCTTCGATGTAATCGAGCACATTGGGCCCTGGTAAACCCGAAGGATTGTGCACCTCAATCATTTCATCTTTGGTGGTGTAAGCTTTGTAGGATACGTTTGGCACGGTGGTAATCACATCCATATCAAATTCGCGGTCGAGACGCTCCTGGATAATTTCCATGTGAAGCAGTCCCAAAAATCCGCACCTGAAACCAAAACCCAATGCTACTGATGATTCCGGCTCGAAGGTGAGGGATGCATCATTCAGTTGCAGCTTTTCCATCGAAGCACGAAGCTCTTCATAATCGTCAGCATCCACAGGGTAAATACCTGCAAATACCATGGGCTTCACGTTCTCAAATCCATCGATCATCTTTTCACAAGGATTATCAACCTGGGTCACTGTATCGCCAACTTTTACCTCTTTTGAGGTTTTTATCCCCGAAATGATATAGCCCACATCACCAGCCTGAAGGGTGGGTTTGCTTTGCAGTCCAAGTTTAAGGACACCAATCTCATCAGCATTGTATTCCTGATCGGTGGCAAAAAATTTCACCAGATCGCCTTTTTTAATCCTTCCATTAAAAATCCTAAAATAGGCAATGATGCCCCGGTACGAATTATAAACCGAATCGAAGATGAGCGCCTGCAATGGTGCATCAGGATCACCCGTGGGCGCAGGGACGCGTTCAACAATTGCTTCGAGGATGGTATCAACACCAAAGCCGGTCTTACCACTGGCTTCAATAATATCGTCGCGGTCGCAGCCAATCATATCCACAATCTGATCTTTCACATCTTCGGGCATGGCATTGTCGAGGTCCATTTTATTAAGTACCGGAATGATCTCCAGATCGTGATCGATGGCCAGGTAAAGGTTCGAAATGGTTTGTGCCTGTATGCCCTGTGTGGCATCAACAATCAGCAGGGCGCCTTCGCAGGCCGCAATTGACCGCGACACCTCGTAAGAAAAATCCACATGTCCGGGGGTGTCGATGAGATTGAAAACAAACTCTTCGTTTTCCCGCTTGTAAATCATCTGGATGGCGTGGCTTTTTATGGTTATGCCGCGCTCGCGCTCAATATCCATACTATCGAGCACCTGCTCTTTCTTGTCACGTTCAGCAAGTGTTCCGGTAAGGTCGAGCAGGCGGTCGGCCAGGGTACTTTTACCGTGGTCGATATGGGCTATAATACAGAAATTTCGTACGTTTTTCATGG
>CAZBDF010000127.1:0-5508 GCA_964490385.1 uncultured Lentimicrobiaceae bacterium
ATTGACTCAACTTTTTCTTCCGAAATGCCCACATTCAAAAAATAGCAAACATTATACTCAGGGTTTATATATGCAAGGGCAGCATCTTCGTGTACGCAAAGCAAATATGTCCATCCCCCGGTAAAATATACCCCTCCGCTGTACAACAAACCTTTATCACTTCCAAGTCCCTCAATCCAAGTCTCCTCATACTCTGGCGATCCGGTACATGACAAAGTATAATGCTTTCTAACTGTTCCATTTACCTCGATAGGGACAATTGAGTTTACGTGCAGGTAAACCGGATCAAAATATCCAATCGGAACACTGTCCCCCACGTTGACCGAAAAATCATACATCAAATAATCAGTGTCTCCATTCAAATCCCTAAACCATACTTTTTTGTCCGAATCTTCCCTGATGAAATTAGATAAATACCAATTTGTTGGGATTTCTTCAGGTGAACTATATAGTTTGCTGTAAGTTACAGAATTAATAATTGTGTCACCATCAATCTTAATAATTTCTGTTGTGTAAGTTGCAGGATCCCATGGGAAATGAAATATTTCCGTCAGGGTACTCCATTCTTTACCCTCTTCAACCAAAGGTAGATATTGACTGTAAAGGGCAATCGTCATGATTGTAAGCAAAGAAAGTAGTGTAATTCGTTTCATAGCTTAAGAGTTTTAAAGTTAGTAAGGTTTTTTTTGAAATGATACCTGCAAATATATATCATTTTAAGCCGAAAAGCAAATAAATTTGTTGAGCCTTTTTGCTGAATACTTAGCTAAGAATTATATTTTTACGCCTTGATTTGTTTTATCAGCAGTGAAAATAAACTTTTTCCCAGCCGGAGTGTTTTTTATACTTTAACAACATCGACAGAATTACCGAACTAATTTAACTATTAAGGAGAATTTAATGATGCCAAAATTTGCAACACGTTTTTTGATTTTCACAGCCACCTTTTTCATGTTCACATTTTCTAATGCACAAGAAACTCCTAAGGAGGAGGATTCACTAAGTAGCAGCACTTTTGCCGAACTAAAGTTGCGCGGAATTGGGCCAGCCCTTATGTCGGGCAGAATTGCCGATATTGCCATTCACCCTGATGATGAAAACCTGTGGTACATTGCAGTTGGTTCGGGTGGGGTATGGAAAACAGTGAATGCAGGCGTAACCTGGAACCCCATTTTCGATACGCAGCCCTCCTACTCTATAGGTTGTGTTGCAATCTATCCCAATAACCCGCATGTAGTTTGGATAGGTACTGGCGAAAACGTTGGCGGCCGTCATGTGGGCTATGGCGATGGAATTTACCGAAGTAAAGATGCTGGGGCAAGTTGGGAAAATATGGGATTGAAGGAATCTGAACACATTTCAAAAATCATCGTTCATCCCGAAAATTCAGATATTATTTGGGTGGCTGCCCAGGGGCCTTTATGGTCAAAGGGTGGAGAGCGTGGTTTATATAAATCAATTGACGGGGGAAAAACGTGGAATAAAACCCTGGGGGATGATGCATGGGTTGGGGTAACTGATATTGTTATCGATCCCCGAAATCCTGATTGGATGTACGCCGCAACCTGGCAACGTCAACGGAACATTGCATCGTACATGGGTGGAGGTCCCGGATCTGGTATTCACCGGTCAACTGATGGTGGCGAAACCTGGGAGAAGTTAAAATCAGGTTTACCCGGTGGAGATATGGCAAAAATTGGATTGGCTATTTCTCCACAAAATCCGGATGTAGTTTACGCTGCCATCGAATTGTTCAGGCGCGATGGCGGTGTCTTCCGTTCGTCCGACCGCGGATCGAGTTGGGTAAAAATGTCGGAGGCTGTTGCCAGAGGAACTGGCCCGCATTACTACCAGGAATTGTATGCCTGTCCTCATAATTTTGATAAAATTTATTTGATGGATGTTCGCATCCAGGTTTCAGAAAATGGCGGAAAAACATTTAAGCGCTTATCTGAGGAAAACAAACATTCCGATAACCATGCCATTGCTTTCCGCGATGACGACCCTGATTATTTGTTGGTTGGCACCGATGGAGGTTTGTACGAGAGTTTCGATAATGCAGCGAATTGGCGCTTCATGCCTAACCTGCCACTCACACAGTTTTATAAGCTTGCGCTGGATGATGCCGAACCATTCTACAATGTTTATGGGGGAACCCAGGACAACAGTACACAAGGTGGGCCATCCAGAACTGATAACAGGCATGGTGTTAGGACTGAAGATTGGTTTCTCGTACTTGGGGCTGACGGACATCAACCGGCAACAGAACCGGGAAATCCCGATATCATGTATGCACAATGGCAACAAGGCAACTTAAACAGAATTGATCGATCTACCGGAGAAGTTGTGTATATCCAGCCTCAGCCTGAAGCCGGCGAAGGACCGGAACGCTATAACTGGGATGCGCCTATTTTGGTCAGCCCGCATTCCCCAACAAGAATTTACCATGCATCGCAGCGCCTGTGGCGATCTGATGATCGCGGTGACAGCTGGACTGCTATCTCAGGTGACCTAACGAAGAATCAGAAAAGAATAGAGTTGCCCTTGATGGATAAAACCTGGAGTTGGGATGCTGCCTGGGATTTTGTCGCCATGTCAAAATACAATACCATTACATCCATCGCTGAATCACCAATAAAAGAAGGATTGATTTACATCGGAACCGATGACGGAATTATCCAGGTAACTGAAGATGGTGGCGAAAACTGGAAAAAAATTGAAGTTGGCTCCTTGCCCGATGTTCCCGGCACTGCTTATGTGAATGATATTAAGGCCGACCTCTTTGATGAATCGACAGTTTATATCGCCCTCGATAACCATAAGTTTGGCGATTTCAATCCTTACATTCTAAAAAGTACTGATAAAGGAAAAAATTGGAAGTCGATAAAATCTAATTTGCCGGAACGGACTTTGGTTTGGCGGATTGTGCAGGATCACGTCAATCAATCACTACTTTTCGTGGGAACAGAGTTTGGAATTTATTTTACCGTTGATGGAGGCGAAAAATGGGTAAAAGTTTCCGGGGCACCAACCATTGCTTTTCGCGACCTTGCCATTCAACGCAGGGAAAACGACCTGGTAGGGGCATCTTTTGGCCGGGGTTTTTATATTCTTGACGATTACAGCCCTTTGCGTTTGGTTTCGGAAGAGCAACTGAAGGATGAGGCAACGGTATTTCCTGTGCGTAAAGCTTGGTGGTACATTCCACGTCCGGTAGTTTCGTTTGGCGAAAAAGGCCCACAAGGAGCGTTCAATTTTGCTGCGCCCAATCCACCTTTTGGTGTCGTGTTTACCTACTATTTGGCGGAAGGATTAACAACAAAAGTTGCTGAAAGGAAAAAATCAGAAGATGGACTCAATAAGGAAAATAAAAATATTCCATTCCCCGGATGGGATGAACTGGAGGCCGAACGTCGGCAGGAAGCACCAAAAGTTCTACTTATTATAAAAGATTCTGATGGCAATATCGTTCGCAGGATCGATGGCCCCTCAAGTAAAGGAATGCACCGTGTTGCCTGGGATTTAAAATATTCTTCCACCAGGGCAATTAATGTTGATAAAGCGGCAAGGTCGCTTGATGCCACGGGATTTATGGCTGCTCCCGGAACCTATTCGATGACGCTTGCAAAACTAGAGGATGGAATCACGACAGGACTTTCTGGGCCGCTTGAATTTTTAGTTGAACAACTGCATAAAGGAGCCCTTGAAGGTTCATCTCCTGATGAGGTGGCTGCTTTTTGGAGGGAACTGGAAGATATAATGGCTTCCACTTCGGCTGCTTCAATGGCCTTGCGTTATGCTGATAAACGTGTTGATGCAATGCGTGTGGCTTTAACAAAAGTAAAAGTGCCTAATGATGAGCTTGAAAATAATTTATGGAACGTCAAACAGGAATTACACAACTTGGACGAAGAACTGAATGGAAACCGATCCAAACAGGATATTGGAGAACTGGATGATCTAACCATAAGCAATAGGCTGGGTTATGCCATCTCGGGGACTTCAGGTTCAAGCTATGGCCCTACTCCGGCCCATTTGCGCAGTATCGAAATTGCTAAAGAGGAGTTTGCTGTAATCAAAACACAATTGGAGGATATCCGCTTCAGGCAAATACCAGCACTTGAGCTGCAGTTGATGGAAGCCGGTGCCCCCTGGATTGAAGGGCAGCCGATACCAGAGTAGAAGAATTTATTAGAGATTAGTTTTATAGTTGCCACGAATACACGAATCGAAATACTCTTGTATTCGTGTGTTCTTTGATTGATTATCCAAGTTTCGATATTACAATATCAGCTATGCAAAGGTCCTTTCCATCCATAGTTTTAAAACAGGATCATTAAAATAAATAGCGCCATTGCCATTGTCGATGATCTCTTTGCTGGTTAGCACTTTTTTTATTTTAGTAACATTGGCTGATGTTCCCAATGAATATTTGTGCATTACTTCTGTTGAATTAAAATTTGATGCCCCCTTGCTGAGGGCGATAAGAAAATTCATTTGGGTGTCACTTAATTCATTTGTTATTTGCTGGTATAAAATAGAATTCTGTTCAATGAGATTACCAACTGATTCATCCAGAACTTTGTTAGTCAATTTGCCAGAACAATTTACCCATGTGATATGAGCTAGTTGCTGCACGTAATAAGGATGGTTTTCCACTGTTGTGATTAATTTGTTTGCCAGCTTTTTACTTATCAATTTGTTTGTTTGTTCAAAAGAATCAATGATAAACTGGATAAAATGTTCCTTTCTTATTTTTTGCAAAAACATTACATCGCCAAATTTGTAAAATGGCATCGATTGGCTTTCAAAAAGCTCCATCATCATGTGCCGCTTACTTCCATACAAACAATAAGAAACATGCTGATGGTGTTGCCAGAGTGACCTCAGAAGTTTTTGGAACTCCGGGGATTTCTTGTAGTTGCCTATGTTCTGAAATTCATCAATACAAACTATGATATGAATTTTCTTTTTCGTAGCTATTTTTTCAGGTAGGTTCAAAATTTCAGCCAAGTCCTTGTCATCCGAGGACATATCAAAACTCAATTGAAAATCATTCATCGGATCCGCTCCAAATGAAAGACGGGGAGATAATCTACTCAGAAAACCTTTAACGTTTTCCATCAATTCGTCGAGTTTCCCCGATGTTGATTTTACTACCTCAATTGCAAATTGTTTATAAAAATCTTCTTCGGTGCGGATTCGAAACAGGTCGAGAAAACAAAACACTACATTGGGATGGGCATTTGTAAATTCTAAAGCAGTCCTCTTAACCAGGGAAGACTTTCCCCATCTTCGGGGTGAGATCAGGATACTATTGATATGGCTCTCGAAATTTCCCGACAATCTTCCGATTTCCTTTGTGCGGTTGATAAACGAGTTTTCTGATACTACTTTTCCAAATACAAATGGTGATTTCATCTGGCAAATATAATCAATTTTTTAGAGCTTACCAAATGGTAACATACCAAATGGTAACTTACCAAATGGTAACGTGTCAAATGGTAA
>CAZBDF010000127.1:5608-10615 GCA_964490385.1 uncultured Lentimicrobiaceae bacterium
CAAATGGTAACATACCAAATGGTAACTTACCAAATGGTAACGTGTCAAATGGTAAGCTGCAAAGTACTTTTTTTTGAAATATCTATCACTTATCAACCAAATTCCCTCTGTGCCTTTGTGTCTCCGTGGTCTCATTTTCTAACCACAAAGCCACTGAGGCACAGAGTGGAGTATAATATTGTTGGTAAGGAGTACTTTAAGAATTAGGAAGACTGTAAATTGAACTGGTAAAATTTTTCTATTATAGACGTGGCTATTCTTTTAAGGGAATTCTGTGGGGCTCGAAAATTGCGGGTTAGTCAAAAATTCCTCATCCCTCAATGTTTTAATAAACGCCATCAGGTCTGATTTTTCATTGGGTGTAAGTTGAATGCCACCATTGGCAATGTGGTGCATTAGCGGGTCAATTTGTGGCGTGTTGACAAGGTCATGTGAATAGAATTCGATGACTTCCTCCAAAGTTTCAAAGCGGCCATCGTGCATGTAAGGGCCGGTGAGTTCGATATTGCGGAGCGTTGTGGCCTTGTATCCACCTTTGTCCATTTGGTCGCCGGTAATGAAATAACGGTCATAGGGATCGGTGAAAACGGAATCCTTGCCATTGTTATAAAATTTGTTGGTAGTAAATAGCGGATTACCATAGCCTCCATGACAATGAAAACAATCAGCTCCTTCCTCGGTGGTAAAAAGCACAAATCCTCTCAATTCTTCCGGGCTCAATTGAACTTCACCATGCATGTATTTATCAAATTTAGTATTGGCTGAAATGAGTGTTCTCACAAACTGGGCAATGGCTTTCACAATTCGATCGATGGTGATTTCTTTGGAGGCAAATGCGTTTTCAAACAATGCTTCGTAGCCAGGAATACTTTTAATTGTGTTGACCACTTTTTCTGGCGAGGAATCAAATTCTGTTGGATCAGAAATTACACCCAGTACATCTTCCTCGATTGAACCAACGCTGCCATTCCATCCAAAATAACCAGGGTTCCACACCAGGTTAATCATGGGCAGCATGGCGTGGTGGGTTGATTTTCCGGTAACTCCAAATGGGTGGGGACGGGCAATGCCAACTTCAAAACTATTTTCCTGTCGGTGGCAACTGGCACAGCTCATCAGTGAATCGGGGTGCGTGCGGCCATTGAGGCGGCCATCGTAAAAAAGCATTCTTCCCAGTTCAACGCCTCCGACTGTCATTGGGTTATCTTCCGGAATATTTAGCTGAGTAGGGAAACCATAAGGAATTTCAATTTCGTAGGGAGTAGGACTAAAAGGTTCGCTGCAGACGGGTTCGTTGCAGGATGAAAAAGAGAGCGAAAGCAACAGAAAGGGAGAAATGAATTGGAGACAGGAAGTCACTATTGACTTTCCGTTTTTCCAATTTTCCATTTTTCCAATTTTCCAGTTCATTATCTTTCCAAATTATTCCTGCTTATCAAATCATTGCTCAACCTCCCGTATGGGCGGGAGGTTGAGCCAATCGCGGGTTTTGCACTCCACTCCCTCTCAATTCTCTATAATAAACACCTGATAAATGCTAAAAACATCCTCCTCACCATTTTCACATCCCAACTTCATGGCATCCTGTTTTTGCATAATGTCGCCACCCCATTCATCATGATTGTAAACATGGGGGTTTTGAAACCAGTTATCCACGTTCATCAAGATTTCAAAATAAACCTGTTCACCTTCAGTAATCGAAAATGATGATGCCGGCAACTCCATCTCAAAATAATTTTGAATAAATTCTGTAATAGAGTCTGGTTCAATTACCCCGCCCGAATAAATCTGACCGATTCCCAGATGGAAATTAAATGGTTTGACCTGACTATTTTCAGCCAACCACTTGCCATTAAGTTTCATATAATGGTAACCACCTCCCAAAAACTCTGGCCAAAACATGTCCCGTTCCGGGGGGTTCAGAAACATCAGCGACTGATTCTTTTCTTCATTAATTCCAAAAGTGAAACTGATCTTTTCATAATCTCCTGGTTCAATTGGGTCATAAACCTGCCAGCTTCGCGTGCTTTCAATATCGGTATCCACATAATGGATGTCATCCCAATCATCAATTAATTTTATACTTCCGTCAGATTTGTACAACTTCACATCCGAAATAAAATATTGAATTTCGTTCACGAGGTAATTGTTTCCGGCGGCGTTGGTATATTTCATCGTGTCAAATTCTAAATTCTCACCATTATTGAAGTGGGCAAAATAAAAGTTGATTTTTCCCTGCTCTAACTCAGCAGGCACGTCTGATTCATCGCAAGAAGAAATCATTGCAATGAAAGCAAAAATCAGGATTATGCCAGATAAGATTCTGTGTGAAGTATTCCTCATGGTAAATAGTAAACCGAATTTCTGAAGGAATATTTTTCACGAATAATAAAAACTGGTTAAAGACAAGACCTGGAAGGTTTTATTTCTATCAAGATAGAAGAATTCGAAAACATAGGGTTTATTTATCTGGCAAAACTTCCAGGTAGGGGTGGTGAAAATTTATTTTCTGTAAATCGTATCTTTCTGTTTATGTGGCTATTAAAATTTATAGAAAAAATGCCATTTCGTTCCATTTTATGAATTTTATCACAGGTTTTTGCAAAGAGATTTCTCCCTTCGGTCGAAATGACAAAATTGTAGTTTATTGGTTTGGAAGAAAGGGAAAGCGGGCGCTCTGCGCCCGCTTTCCCTTTCTTTACAAGACATTCATGAACTTTGTCATTTCGATGGAGCGCAGCGACTGAGAAATCTATCTTTATGAAAATGATAATCTGATGAAAAGAGAACTAAAGATAAAAATAAAATAAAGGGACCGTAAAAGTAAAATACAGATTCAACACCCCACCTTCCAGTTCTTATCCCGAAATCTGAAACACCAAACGCAAATCCAAAACGCCAAATGCCGACCTTCGGTCGTGTATGCTCGAAGCTCCGCTTCGGCACACCAAACGCATCTAACCTCTACCCTCTTTACTCATATGGCACCACCCCCGACACCGTAACAAACTTCACAGTATCGCCAATGCTTGAACCTTGCTTATAAACTTTCCCGTCAACAAGAATGCGGATATTCAAACCGGAATTGATGTCTTTGTAGTTTCCCGAAACAAATACGATATCGCCTTGCTCCGCCATAAAAGAATAAGTCCATTGATCCTGCATACTGGCTGCTGAGATGGTTTCGCTTTTTAACTCGCCGGAAGGCAGCCGGTAGCTGAGGTTGTAATCGGATATGGCGTTGGTAGCAATGTATTTTACCGATTTTTCTTCTCTCTTTTCGCAGGAAGAAAGAATAAAGATTCCGAGGATTGCTATGATGATGTATCTTGTTTTCATATTGTTTTTTGGGTTTATGAAGTCAGGGCTTGACTCCGGTTAATAACTTTGGACTAATGGCCTGAGGTTTGTCCTATGTCAATGCACAAGTCAAACCCTGACTTTCTATATTCCTTTATCGTTTAATCTCCAAATTCTCTCATTTCCAAATTATCAAATCAACACATTTTCAAATTAAAAACTCACCATCACATTCAAATAAAAAATCCTCCCCGGTTCATACAATGGTGCATCTGTTCCGACAATTCTGCGGTTGAGGTGTTCATAATAATCCACATCAAAAATATTGGTCACACCACCGGCCATGGTGAGGTATTGATTGAACTTGTAACTGAGGTTTATTCCTGCGGTGAAGAATCCCGGTGTTGAAAGTTCATCATACGCTTCCGAAATCCGGTTTTGTGCAGCAACCAGGCGCAGGTGAATTTCTGGTTTGAAGTCGTTATCGAAGAAATACCAATGCGCCCTAAAGTTTACTTCAAGTGGTGGTATCTCAGGCAGGGGATCATTTTTCACTATTTCCGAACCCACAACCTGCCCGTCTTCAAAAATGTATTTAATGGCTTCAGGATTTCTGCCCGCAGTATAAGCAGTTGTCAGACTACCGCCATATTTATATTTTTTAGGTGTAAACCACGAAAATTCAAATCCATATAAATAGGCATTGTCGATATTCTCGAATTTCTTTACACCCAAAACGCCTTTTGATTGGGGCATAACTTCCGAAGGCGGAACTTTTATGCCGGTGATATAATCTGTTACCCACGAATAAAATCCATTCAACGAAATTCGACCGAGTTCTTCATGACTATAATTCAGGGTAAGGTCTGCTTGCTGGTTGTTTTCGGGTTTTAATTGTGGATTGCCCAGATAGTCGTAATCATCATAGCCAACAGGTAGCAAAATGATAAACCTTTCGGTCATGTCAGGGCTACGGACACCACGCCCCAGGGCAAAGTCAAGCGAAACTTGCTTGTTGAACCTGTAAGTCATCCCGGCACTTATGCTGAAATTCACGAAATCCGAATCGGTGGTATCGTTGTAATACATTTCCATACCCATCATATTTTGTAATTCCATGGGGTCGGAACTTGCTTTGTTCATATCCAGCCTTCCCGAAAGTATCCACTCGAAATTACGAGTTTGCTGTCGTTTATATTCTGCGAAAAAACCCATATCCTGGATGCTTGCGTTGCTCCACAGATTTTCGGTTTTCACAGGTAGGTTTGGCTGCATAATCAGGGTTTTTACCCGTTGTCCGTCTTTAAAAATATCTTCAAAATCAGCACCAAGCTGCAGACGGTAAGATTCGTTTCCCAAGCCAAAATCCACGCGCCCGCCAGTGTTTTTCCCATTAATGGTCGAAACGGCAACCACCGTATCGGAGAATGGACGCCACTTATTATCCATCTCATGGTTCACATCCGAAAAGTAAATTTTGGCATCTACTGTACGAAGTGTTCCCACTTGATTCAAATAATGATAATTGGCCGACATCAATTGCGTTTCGTCCTGGCGTTCATCCATGGGTAGGGCCGGAAAATTAATATCCCTTCCATTGGAGTTTTTGTACATAAACAGCAATTTGTGTTTTTCGGCAGGACTGATACCCAGCTCAGCAGAGTAGTTGTACTTTTTAAAGGAAGAGGGCACTGTTTCACCATTTCC
>CAZBDF010000128.1:0-10601 GCA_964490385.1 uncultured Lentimicrobiaceae bacterium
ACTACTTTTGCAGTCCCATCTTCATATGATTCCATTACAACCTCTTCAAGGCTGGGGGCACAACTTATTAGAAACAGGCCTAAAAACAACATCATCGTACTCAACATTTTCTTCATATTTAAAACTTTACCTATTAAATTTCAATCTTTGTCCTTTTACTGATTCATCAAAATTTTCGGTCTTGTAAACGAGGTTTCCATTTACAAAAGTATGCGTAACCTTCGAATTAAACTCATCGCCTTCAAAAGGCGACCACCCACATTTGTACAGGACATTTTCTTTTTCCACCGTCCATTTACTTTCCATGTCAACCAAAACAATATCTGCAAAATACCCTTTTCGGATATAACCACGCTTATCAACTTTGAAACATTCGGCAGGGGCATGGCACATTTTTTCTACTATTTTTTCTAAAGTAATTTTACCCTTGCGATGAGCCTCAAGCATTGCAACGAGCGAATGCTGCACAAGTGGCCCACCAGATGGAGCTTTGAAGTAAGTGTTTTGCTTTTCCTCAAGTGTATGCGGTGCATGATCGGTGGCAACTATATCCAGCCGGTCATCAAGCAATGCCTCCCACAAACCTGTTCGGTCACTGGCTTTTTTAACTGCCGGATTCCATTTAATAAATGTTCCCCTATGTTTGTAATCCTCTTCTGAAAACCAAAGATGGTGCACACAAACTTCGGAAGTAATTTTTTTTTCGGCGAGAGGGATATCATTTCTAAAAAGTTCCATTTCACGCGCTGTCGTCAGATGAAGCACGTGGAGCCGGGTACCGAACTTTTTTGCAAGATCAACCGCAAACGAAGATGATTTGTAACAAGCTTCGGCGCTTCGAATTTCGGGATGCAAAGCTATCGGAATATCCTCGCCATACCTGTCTCTGTATATTTCAGTATTTGCCCTGATGGTTTTTTCATCTTCGCAATGCACAGCCACCAGTGTTGGCGCATCCCTGAAAATACCTTCTAAAGTTTCCGGATCGTCAACCAACATATTTCCGGTTGATGCACCCATGAACACTTTAATCCCGCAAACATTTTTTGGATCAGTTTTAACAATCTCATCCAGGTTATCATTGGAGGCACCCATATAAAACGAATAATTTGCCAACGACTTTTCTGCTCCAATACAATATTTTTCTTCGAGCAATTCCTGGGTAAGTGTTTGTGGGATGGTGTTGGGCATTTCCATGAACGAGGTTATCCCTCCGGCAACTGCTGCTTTACTTTCGGTATAAATATCGGCTTTGGCACTTAGGCCGGGATCGCGAAAATGGACTTGATCGTCGATTACACCTGGAATTAAATATTTGCCGCTGGCATCGATGATTTGATAATCTGAAGTGTCGAAATCATCAAGATTTTTACCCTGATCGATAACCCGCTCAATCATTCCATCTTTAATCCAAACGGAACCTTTGAAGATTTTGCCTTCGTTAATAATTTGCGCGTTTGTAATGAGGTAATTCATTTTGATCGATTTAACCAGTTGATTCGTTTCTATTTTGTATCCATTATATTTAACAACCAACTTCTAAAGTCATCCGCAATTGAAATGGCATTCTTAATTTCTATCTTACTCAAATGAATAACCTTATTGGGATAACGGATCTCAATTGCAAACCCATTCAAAAGAATTGCCTTATCGTAAGTTTCAGAATTAACCTCTATGTATTCTGATAACTTATCCAGCAGATAAAGAAGGTCATGTGATTTTCGAAACTCAACATCAAAAGATATCAGTGTTGCTTTGATATATTTCTCGACAGCCTGCTGACAATGAAATGCAATAGTATCGGAGTATTCGGGAATATGCAGAAATATTACCTTGGCCGAGCCCAAATCATGGTCTGCTTTTTCAATCCAGGCTTTAGCTACTATAAGATTTTGGCCTTTCATAAAGCACTTTGGATGTTTTTATGGCACTATGAATAAATGAAAATTTAGTATTTTTTTCACTCTCAAACTCAGAAGGTGTATAAACAATGATATCCATAGGGACGCCTGAACCAATCAATGATTTCCTGATTTCAAATCCCCTATAATGACGTGGCTGATCAGACTCTTGAATAATCAGTAAATCAAGATCGCTATCCAGACCTGGATTTCCTGAAGCATAGGAGCCAAACAAAAATATCTTATCAGGATTAAACCTGAGAGCAATCTTGTCAACGATTTCATTTATTTTCGAGTTCTCAATCATCAATTGCGGTTTTTTCAAACTTTTTCATTACAGAATATCCCAAAGATAACTAATTTAAGGAATTGAATAAAACACTCCTCCTTAAAAAGGGAATCAAGCATACATCAGCCGCTCTCCTTTTGGTTCAGGAACTATATCATCAAATTCTTTTGCAGTATCAACCCATAATCCAATGGCATCCTTTGCATTTTTAAGTGCTTCTTCCTGGGTCTTACCGTGAGCCATGCATCCTGGCAACTCAGGCACTTCAGCAACAAATGCATCATCCTCTTTACTCCAGAAAATAATAATTTCATATTTATTCATCATCCCTAAGTTTAAGTTTGTATTTCAAGAGCAACAACCTAACTTGCTTAACTTGATATGGCTTGGCTTTGTTGCCATCTTTTTGCAGATTTATTTTTTTCAAATACCCCTGATTTCCTAAAAATATGGTGACTTCCTTTCGTTCGTTTTTCAAAATCAAACTTTATCAAAAGGGTACATAATTCAGCAAAATTGATGGTTGCATCAGAATCACCAATTAAATTCTTTGAATTAGTTTTTCGTATTTCCCCATTAAGTAACAATTTTAATCAAAAGTAATAAAACCTAAGTAGAAGAATAAACCAAAACTATAATCGGGGGTACAACAAATTTCCATCTGTAAAATTAGTTATCATCGAATTACGCTGATTAATCGAATTATCACCTGCCTTGGGCAGGTAAAATTCGTGTAATTCGTTCCATTCGATGAAAAACTAAATCATTTGAAGATAGCATTGTGATATTTGTTGCGTACCCCTTTAATCAAAATTACTTTCCCGGATAAGGCCTGATTTTTTTAAACCTCAATTTAATCACACCGACGATGGCTTCGCTGAAAATACCGGCACTCATTTTAGAGGTACCTTCAGTACGATCGGTGAAAATAATTGGCACCTCTTCCACATTAAAACCAAGTTTGCTTGATGTCAATTTCATTTCTATCTGAAAGGCGTAACCAATAAATTTGATCTTATCGAACCAAACTTTCTCCAGCACCCGACGGGTATAACACATAAACCCGGCTGTAGAATCTGCAATTTGAAGTCCGGTAATGACCTTTACATATTTTGATGCAAAGTACGACATCATCACCCGGCCCATGGGCCAATTCACCACCCTGATTACATTGTCAACATAACGTGAACCTACCGCTGCATCGGCACCGTTTTTACAGGCATCATACAGGCGGATCAGGTCATCGGGGTTGTGTGAAAAGTCTGCATCCATTTCAAAAATGTACTCATAGTCGCGTTTTAACGCCCACTTAAATCCATGAATGTAGGCAGTACCGAGGCCTAACTTACCCTTGCGTTCTTCGATGTGAAGTTTCGCCGGAAATTCCTTCATCAATCGTTTTACGATATCAGCTGTACCATCGGGTGAATTGTCTTCGATAACCAATACATGAAAATCGCCTTCCAGGGACATGACCTTACGAATGATTTTTTCGATGTTTTCCTTTTCGTTGTAGGTGGGGATGATTACGAGTTTGTCTGCCATTTGTGGTATTGTTCTTAAAAATCAAATAAACGTTTTAGCAAAGATACAAAAACATTAAAACGAAAATAGCTGCCCCAAATTTTGAGACAGCTATTTTTTAAGCATTCATATTATTGAATCACCAACTTCTGCATAGCAAACTTATTTTCTTTCGACAGTTTCACCATATAAACTCCGGGCATCAAATTTTGATTTGAAACCGCAAAAGAATTCCTTCCTGATTTTACTTCCATGTTTTCCTGGTGAACTTTCTTACCCAAAAGATCAAAAATCTCAAGTTGCAGCTTGTCACTATCATTAGCATCATAAATAATTTTGAAATCAGACCTGGCTGGGTTAGGCACGAGTGTGAGTGACGTTATACTTTCCAGTTCATTGATGTTGGTACTTTCATAGTAAAAATCTGTTTCCACATTATCCATTTTATTGCCGGAAGGATCTTCAACATTGTTTATCGTTAGCGTATAATCTCCGGTGTCCATCTTCGAAACCGTAAGAAAAACAATGTTGTTGAGAAATGAGTGCGTCTGAATGCTTTGTATGGTAACATCATTTGTTAAGGTGTAATTATTTATATCTGTAGCAGAGGCTTCGGTTACATCTTCAGTAAAAACCACATTAATCAGGTTATCATTTACCGGGTCGAGGTTATCAACTTCAGGAGGAAAAACATCAACACCCGGTTGAACATCACTTTCGAGCCTGATCTCAATTTTCCATTCATCAAAATCGAAATTCAAAGGGCCGCTTACATCGTATGATTCACCCAGCACCGGCTCAAATTCATAAATTGAAGTATTATGGACCAACATAACCCCGGAGCCATCATTCACTTTCCACATGTAAAAGTTTGATTGGTATTCGTCGTCAGTACAAATAGCATTGCCCACTTTCACCAATACCGATTCCCATGGCTCGCTGCCGGCCCCACTTTCGATTATTGACGCTGCAGGCAAAGCATTGTTGGCCGAAATATGGTAATAGGCACTTACTTCCTTCAATTCCGTTTTAGTGTAATACTCCTCAATTTTTCCGGTAACGATAACACTATCGCCAATGCTTGGGTTGCGGCCCGGATCGTAAATAAACAAACCGTTCCATTCGCCTGCACCATCCTGCACAAAATAAGTCTCACCAAAATTTGCCGTAATCACACCTGATGTACTTACCACTTGGTCAACAAATGGCGAATCCTCAGTTTGTCCCTGGATATCGTAAATACTTGTTAGTGTTCCTTCGAAAACCGGAGCAACGTAATAGTTATAAACTACTGAAGATTGAGTGCCATAACTATCCGTAGCTTCGATACGGTAATAAATCGTTGTGCCACCGCTATGACCTGGCATCGTTACATTATAAAAGTCACCTCCTGACGGTTCCATTTGCATCATAATACCCAGATTCTCATAATCGAAACCCCAGTACAATTTCACATCACTTAATGTCCCCTGGCTGGAAATAACTTTAACGTCAACATCAATCAGTTCACTTTGAACAGGTGCAGCAGGGGTGTTAGAAAATTCCCCGAAAGAAATGGATGACAGGTTTTGCTCGCCCCAGATCAGTTCAGCATATTCAGGGTTGTCGATAAACGGGTTCCGGTTCTTCTGCCACGAAAAGATCACATTGTTCCTGTTGCGCTCGAATTCATCAGGTGGATCCTGCTGGTTCCATTGAAGCAATGTTGACAATTTACCATGCTCAGGGAGCGGGTAAGTGTTGATCTCGTCAACCACAGTCAGGTCAATTTCACCGTTTGTGCCTTCGTAACGGGCATCCATATAAAAGATAATCCGTGCAATATCGCCTTTAACTTCATCGCGGGCTTCCCAGGTATCGGCAGTATAGTAGCAACCTGTTGCTTCGGAATGCTGCGTCCCTCCATTATCAAAATCCTTGTTGCTTTTATCGGTGTTCACCGATTTGTCGGCAGGCTTCAGGTTGTGCACGTCGCCATACATGGGTTCCATATCTAAAAAATTTCCGTGGCTCTTTGCCCAAACGTGCTCGCGGTTAAGCTGGTCATTTCCATTACCATAATCATTGTTGGCTTGCGAACGTCCGGTATAAACCAAAATTACATTGTCAGGATTGCCCGGATCGACATCCGAAAACTTCATAATGGTTTTTGCAGCAAAATAGGAATAGGCAAGATGATCATTGATCACTTCGTGTAAAGCTGTTTTTAGTTCATCACCAGTTTTGCCTTCGGTGCCATTGTAGTAGCCGGTAGGCTGGGCAAAAGTTGCTACGCTAAAAAATGACAGCAGTAAAATTGAAAGTGTTAATCGCATAATAAATAATTTGAAATTTAAATTCATCCAATGTTGGATTTCGATTTGATTGAAATTAGCCTTCATCTTATCAAATCACATACCAAAAAATTAAATTCTATTGTTGTTCAAAAATAGGCTTGGAAAGTGAAGGTGATCCTTATTAAAAGGTTAATTGCAGAGACAGGTTAAATCGCCTGCCAAGGCCGAAAAATACAGCAGCCGATTTGGCATCGAAATCATTATATGCCTGGCCTGTATATTTATCATTATTATCTGCATCAGAAATATATTTTTCCCCAAGCAGGTTGAGCACACTTCCCCGCACATCAAACCTGATATGCTTTACGTAGAATCCATATCCGGCATGAAAGTCGATAAGGAAATAATTAGGTATCCGCCAGGATTGCCTGGGGTTACCATCTTCATCAAATGATCCTGGATAAAGCTCGGGGTTTAGATCGAGGGGGTCAAATTGAGAATAATTTTTCCCGAAATAAGTAAGGGCTCCCTTTGTATAAAGGTTATCAATAATTTCCCACCTGAGGCTGTGACGTGTTTGCAGTTGAGCTGCATCGCCCACATAAATCCCCTTGGCATCAAAATAACGTACCTCCTTCAAATTCTGGCTATCATCATAAATCCTTGCCGAATCAGCCGATGTCCATTTCCAGTCGCCTAAGGATAATAAGCCTTCATACATCAGGTTATCTAATATTTTCCAGGCAAATTCCACTTCAATGCCAGTATGCAGGGCATTCATGCCATTAATGTTTACGCTATAAAATTCATCACCAATCTGGATGGATGCCGGATAATCAGCAGGCTTGTTCTCCCACACTGTATAGTAGCCGTTCACGTTCAATGTAATCTTTTGGTTATAATAGCTATAACCAAGCTCGATGGCTTTTACACGTTCGTTTTCTATATCCCTGTAGAGTTTATTATCGTAATCGAAAACATTGTTAAAGCGTGGTGCTTTTGATAGAAAACCCATGTTTAGGAAAACATTCATATTTTGGTTGATGTTGTAGTTAACACCAGCCTTTACGGTTCCGCCCGGGATCCATGCCCACGGAGAAGTGAGGTATTCCAATCCGGGGGAGTTATGATCGTAAAGCTGTCCCTGGTACATTATCGTATCCGCGTAACCAATTCTAAGTGTAGTGTCTTGCAATGTAAGCTCCTTCTTCTTAAAATAATCAATTCGCTTATAACCACTTTCTGAACCTGTTAAATTAAGAAATGCAGAAATCTTATCCTTTTTAAATTCGAGTTGACCAAACAAACCGCCCCATCTGACTATACCATCATTATTATAACCTATTCGTCCGTCTATGCCATATTGTGTATTTGGATCATCGTTTTCGTTGAGTTCAGTGGGCCGGGCAATGTAATAATTACCGCCAAGGAGATCGTATATCTCGCGGTAATGCTCACCCTTGTAGCTTCTAAGGTCGAGCCCACCTGAAAGGATAAAATTCTCATTTAGTTCCAGGTTAAAGGTTGAAAGCAGGCCATACCAAAAATGGTTATTTCTGGCAGTCCTTAAAATTCCCTGGGAAATCTTGTTAGGATTGAAGTTTGGGTTGTTATAATTTCCGTTATACAGGGTCTGCAGGTCAAGTTGTCCTTCAGGGGTAATGGAAGTACTGTTTTGCAAGCCGGTCCCACCTCCATCTCCAAGAGACAAATACAGGATATTGGATATGTAAAGCCCATCTTTCACATTCCAGAAATCGCTGAGGCTAAACATGGGCTTATGGTAATAATTTTCCTTTTCAGATACTTTCTCATTGCCCCCGCTAATTTCGTTCCCTTCAGCATCAAGCGTATATCTATCGAGATAACCCCAGTTTGGATTAAACCTAATCCCAAGGTTTAAGGGTTTTGCCAAAAATTCATCAGACTGAACTCCCTGTTCTTTGGCATAAACGGTATCGAACTCAGCAATTGATTTTTTATAGGAGCGCTGTCCATGTTTCTGGGGTGCCCCCATTGCTTTCAAGCTTAAGCGGTGATTTCCTAAATTTTTATCTATCCTCACAAAATAAAACCAACCTTCGGTCCAGGTCATATCCACCCAACCATTGCCACGTTTATATGAACCGGCGGCTGTAACTCCCCATCCACCTTTAAGTTGGCCTGAAGTGTAACCCAGTGATGTCCGTAAAAAACCATCGCTACCTACTTCCTGTTTTATCTTAATGCTCCTTTTAGCACCAATGCCTTTGGTTTGCAGGTTGATGGTTCCACCAACAGAAGGGATTGCTAGTTTTGACGCACCCAAGCCTCTTTGCACCTGTGTGCTTCGCATTACTACATCAAGGCCAAACCAATTGCTCCAATATACCCAGCCGGTTTCCATGTCGTTTACCGGGATGCCATCGAGCATTACAGCAACATTACGCTGGTTGAATCCACGGATATTTATCCTGGCATCACCATCTCCACCGCCCTGTTGCGTGGCATAAACGCCTGGCGTTGCATTCAGTATCATTGGAATATCCTGCGATGCCAGTTCTTCCTGCAAAGTAATAGGTTTAATAGTAGAAAAAGCCACCGGCGTTTCTCGTGCACGGGCCATGTCGCCAACCACTTCCACGGCTGTAAGAGTGGTATAATCCAACTCAAAGTCCATGCTTACTTTAGGCGAGTCAACAGTAACTTCTCTTTCAATGAGCTGAAAGCCAACGTATGAAATTGTTAGTTGATAAGTTCCATACTCTAACTCCAGCGAATAGTTTCCGTCAATATCAGTAACCGTACCCAGGCCGGGGCCATAAATAATGTTGGCCCCAATGAGTGTTTCGCTTGTTTTAGCATCACTTACTACTCCACTGATGATTCCTGTTTGCGCGAAAGTAAAAAATGGAATAACAGCAAATGCGAGCAAAATTGTGATTTTCCTGAAATTCATAAGATAAATGTTTGAATGAAAATGAACCGGATACAGAAAAAAAAAGGCACCCTGTCAAAATTTAAGATTTCGTTACCAGGGCGCCTGAATATTGTTAATTAGACTATTGAATAATGATCTTCTTCACGAATGAGGATTGATCAACAAATCCAACCTGTATAAAATAAACACCTGTTTTTAAATCATTCAAGGCAACAGTTGATTGGAATGTCCCTGTATAATTCTCTTTTAAAATGGTCTGGCCTGAAGCATTGTAAACAATAAGGCTACTTATTTTTTCGATGGCTTCAACAATGAGTATATCATTGGTAACAGGGTTAGGATAGAAACTGATATCAACTCCTTCGATCCTTTCGGAAATGGATTCTCCACCGCAATCGCACACATGTGATCCCAGGTGATCGAAAGTATCTTCTGGTAACGAATCCCATTCCATTGCAACATTAAAAGCTACCGGATTATCAATAACACCAAACTCGACACCAGGTTTTCTAATTAGTGTATGATCTTTGGTCCATGCGAGCCAAAACAATGGCCCGACTGCATAATTTACAATGGTATATTCTGTTGGAACACCACCACTATTATAGGTGATAGTAGTGTCAGTGATATTTGTCCAGCCATTTTCCGGGTCAAGTGGGCCCACATGCGCGAAGATGTCAACTATGGTAGCACCACCATCTTTTTCAAGTGTAACTGCATCGTTACCGTTAAAATACATCATTTTATTCACATCATAAACGGGACAGAGGAATGTGTCGGCTTTGGCCTGTAGATCAAGGGAAACTGGTATTTCTTGTCCTGTACCACTGGGGTCTCTTTTGTCGAGCACACAAACATATACATCTTGTGAAGCTATTGTACCAGAAAGATCAACAGCATTTGGAGTAGTCCCGCCATTGGAATATCTTACCAGGCGATAAGCCGAGAGGTCGATGCTATTTTCGGTAGGATTGTAAATTTCGATGCATTTGTTGTTACCCGATCCTTCAACATATTCAGAAATGAATAAATCGCTGCAATCCTGGGCAAACATAAACCCGGTTAAAAGAACAGAAACTGTGATTAGTAAAAACTTTTTCATAGTAGTAATTTTTTATTAATTTGATTTGAGGCAAAAGTACATAAATTGAAGTAAATTTCAGGATTCGGTATTATTAAATTGTTAACATTTTTTATGAAGGTGAGTTTATCGTTTTTCTTTGCCGGATATAGTTGTAAGGCATTAAAAATCAAAAAATAAACATTATGATAACAATAATTAAATGAGCGAAAGCAAATGTAATCGCCATAAAAATCATTAACGGTTACAGACATGAAGACGAAAAATCCCTCGAAAAAATGTTTGAGGAACGCCTCGACAGCGGTATCGAAAAAGTGAATATACTGGTAAAAATCGACAAACTGGGCATAACGAAGTCGAGTTTTAAAGCCATGTGGGAAGATGATATTTACGCGCTGAAGCATATAAAATATTGCGGAAAGGTTGCCATTGTTGGGGATAGTAAAATTGAAGAACTAATGGTAAAAGCCGATAACCTGGTGTTTGGAAGCGAAGCGATGGCAAGGTCAGTGCAAAGAACTTTATATGAGGTTTTATGATGATGGTATCAAAAAAGAAGAACACGTACGAATCCTGGTCACAAGAGATATCATTATTATCCGGATCAGTA
>CAZBDF010000129.1:0-10534 GCA_964490385.1 uncultured Lentimicrobiaceae bacterium
CCAATGACCACCAATGACCACCAATGACTACCAATGACTTAAATATGTGTTATTTCCATCCATGTCATCAAAGTTTTACTGCGGTAATAGCGCCCCTGCAAAAACCAATATTATTATCAACCGCACAAGTACCGAAGTAACAAACAATACATTGAGTGTTTTAAAAACCCCTTGCTTCCCAAACCAGTGTGCGATAAGTCCGGGGATTACCCAGCCAACGGCCTGGAGTTCCAGGGTTCCGCTTGCCAGGTCGATGTTCATGAAATAACGTGAGAAATTCGCCAGCAGGCAACCAACCAACAGGCTGAGTACCATCTGGCGCCGGCCATACAAAAAGGTGTAGTTCCCCAGCACTTTAATTATCAAATAAGTTACAAAACTCACCAACACAATACCAATGAGCCGGTCGGGATGCGAAAGCTGAAGCGCGATGTATCCCGGTACAACTATACCACCAGCAGCCAACCCAAAAACTTCGTAGGATAGCAAGCTAAAAACCAGTCCTAATGTAATTGCAATTTCAATCATTGTTTATTGATGCTTCTGTTTTCAAAATATTCTGCGGTTTCGGCGCCCATGCCACCCATATTTCCAATGGCAACCGTAGTGGAAATCCTGTCGGTTAGAGAAAGTATTTTTTCAAAAACCTTGGCCGGCGTGGTATATCCTAAATTGATGAGTTTGTTTTTTGGCAAGCCGTAACCCACTGTCATGGCTTCAACCACTTCTGTAGATTGCCCGATCAACATTAAATAGTCTATTTCTTTACCCAGTTTCCTGGCAGACATTTCGGCAAGTTGTTTGGCACGATCGAGACGGTCCTGGCGGGTATTAAGCAGTACTATGCGTGCTCCATCGAAACCAATTTCATCCCTGATTTTTTTCCAGACCATGAATGTTGAGTCGGGATCGTTGGCGGCAAAGGCATTGTAGAAAAATAGTTCCTTTTGGAATGCATCAACCCTGAACCTCCTTAAAGCGCCGGCATCGGGCACAGCCTTGTACATGCCTTGCAGTGCAATTTCGCGATCGATTTTACATTGTTGGCAAACCGCAAGCGCAAGGGCTACATTATCGGTGTGTTCAATGTAACTGAAACCTTTCATTTCATCTGGGCTTACTGTATTTGGGTTGATGAAATGAACTACTGTTTTGCGTTTGTCTGCTATCTTTTGAAGCAAATGTGGTGAATCATTTTCCGAAGTAAAAAGATGCTCATTTTTAGGGATTGTCCTGCCCATGGTTTCGGCAATTTCGGGCAGGGTGTGTCCCATAACATCCACGTGGTCCATCCGCACATTGGTCATCACATTAACGTTTGAATGGATCATTTTTTTTTCGGTGATGGATTGGTATTGGGGTTGCAATGCCATGCACTCCATCACCAGGGCGTTTGCTTTTCGGTTTGCTGCAAATTTCACAATCGATAATTGTTCGATGATATTTGCTGAGGATTTGCGGTGGATGTAAGTTTCGGTACCGTCTTCGAGGATGAGCCTGGGAAAGGTGCCGGTTACTTTAGTGACAGTACTAACTCCCCCGGCCCTGAGTCCGGCCCCGATTAATCGGGTAACACTCGATTTGCCACGGGTACCATTGATGTGTATCCGGAGTGGGATGGAATAAATCCGCTTTTGATGTCGGGCAAATTCGATAAGCCCCACAATAGCAGCAACCACAATCATAATCAGTAAAAGATAAAAGCTATACATCCAGACTTCGTGTAGTAGTGATAGATTATTTTAGATTGAGTAGTTCTCTGGCTTATGGATATTCATCCGCTTGAAAAACAAAACTTAGAAAAACCTTCCGATCATTACTATCACAATCGGAAGGCTTATAATTATTTTATTTTTATGGCACAAAGGTTTATCTGAGCATGAGCAACTTTCTGGCCTGGGTGTAATCTTCCGTTTGTAAACGATAAAAATAAATGCCCGGATTTATTGCGCTGCCAGTTTCATTTAAACCATTCCATTGCACCGTATATTTCCCGGCTGCCTGCTGGCTGTTCTGAAGTGTACGTACCAGTTCGCCCTTAAAGTTGTACACATTAAGTGAAACAAAACTTTGTTGGGGTATCGAATAGCTTATCTCGGTGTTCGAACTAAAAGGGTTAGGTGTATTTTGTTCAAGGTAATAGCCATCGTTGCCATCCAACTTGTCGTCGTCAACACCAACATAGAGGTAACCATAGGGTGCTTCGGTGGTAAACTTTATCGCTAAACCCGGCTCCAAATCAAATGCGGTTGGGGCGTAGTCGTTGTTAAATACATATTGTAAACCTATTGTCTGTGTATTGTTTTCAATACCAATGGTGTTGCTTTCAAATTCAACAAGTTTTTTGTACTGACAAATGATTTCACCATCACCAGTGTAGGTGGTGTAATGTGCTGGGTCCAGAAGAATTGCCTGGAAGACTTCTTTGTGAGGTTCAGTTGTGTAATCATTATGCGTAATGCTATCCCACTCAACAATGAAACGGTGGTTGGCAGCATCATGGTAATAATAAATATCACCATCATTGTCATCACCTTCATAAAGGTCATCCCAAAAAACTGCCACCATGTTATTTATGTTATCATAAAATGGCAGGGTTTGGTTTGTTGGGGCAACTTGTGTTCCATTGCCAAATGCTACCCATCCATCGGTACTGATGCGGAGCTGGCTATAAACCTCCCCATAGTATTGAAAATCGAAAGGCAAATTAACTGTTTGAGTATAGTCGCTAATCAAGGGGATCAGGTTCATTTTGGTACCAAGCTCATGTATTTCCATCCAATCGTAAACAGGTGTTTGCTCATAAAATGCATCATTGCTCGAAATGGCGAAATAGCCGTAAGCATCCGGACCTGAATAATCGCTTGCAACGTCTAAAGTTACTGGCAGGCTTATCGTTGGAATTGTTTCGTAAGGATAATTACCACCATCGGTAAAAAGCTTTAATGTAAAGTCGGCCATATATCCTGTGGGGCAGGATTCGTCGATGCTTACAACATAATAGTCTTCCATATTTTTGGCAAGACCACCAATTTCAAGATTTCCATAAGTACCCTCAGCATCTTCAATAGTCATATAAGGGTCGCTTGTTGAAAGCAGCCCTTTAACACCGGGGGCAACATCTGCACCATCGTTAAACACTGAAGTAAACAACTTGACGGTTTCGCCTGGGTCCATTTTGAAATTCACATTTGTTGTACCGATTTCGTTTACCATAAATTTATCGTACACCAACTCACAGCCAAATACCATCGCATAGGTATTAAAATCCCATGAGCTGTTACTACTGGTTACATTCAGTTGTAAAGTGATGAACCCGCCGATAGGACAAGCAGGATCAACATGAAATTGGAAAGGTTCTCCGGTAAATGAATCCCCTGGAGACAGAGCACCAAAGTTGATAGGATCGGTAGTTACAACCTGAACCAGATCCGGGTTTCCTGAAGTAAGCGTTGCCTGGATGTTGTTTACAGTGCCAGTTCCCCAATTCTTAAGTGTATAGCTAATGTTACAATTTTCGTTGGGATTGATCAGGCCGTCAGTATTGCCATCAATATCAACAATAACAGGCTGGCCTTCGGGTTCAACCTGCTCTTCTTCCTGGGTAATAGTCATATAACCCTGGTAAGGATATACGTTTCCACCACGAACGGTCACCCATAAGGTATCCGTTGTTTCAACTATAACGTCTAAAGTTACTTTACCCGTTACATCGGTATAGCCTGTAACAAAAACATCATCATTGGTTAAGCAAACCTGTGCGCTGTCAACAAGCTGTCCTGAAACAGTGTGATTGACAGTTACCTCAAACTGGTGGCTTCCAACGGAAGAAGTTTCAGGATGGTCAACAGTAACTTCCAGAGGGACATCTTTCCAGATGTGTAAACTCGGATCGCCCAGGATGCAGAAAACATGGTAATGGTATTCAACATAATACACATTGCCAAAAACGTTGTACATATACAGTTTTCCACGCAACAATGCTTGCCCGGGTGTATCCATATTCTCGCGGAACATTCCCTGGTAAATGCCTTTGTCTATTTTATTGTTGTATGTCGTATGGGTGTTGGAAGTAGGGCCTATAAAAGCAACCCCACCCCTTGGTGCTGATATTGAACCCAACTGGATCCATTCCTCACCGAAGCAATTACCTCCGTTTGCCTGAAATGCTGCAACACCACAGCCTATGCTGGTTACAAAAGTGAATTTTTCTCCGTTTTGCATACCGGAAACATCATTGGTATTAAAATCGTAGCATGTTGCTGACCATCCACTGTACCATCCTTCACCCCGATAGTTTAGATAACTTCGCCCTTCTTCAATCCTGTCCACCACATCATCGGTGTCATAGGTGCAGCCCTGGCCGCCCCATCCTGTTCCATCGCTCATCATGGTATCCACTGCGAACCCACCATTTTCAACCATACGCCTATAGGCAAATCGTTTGGTTTCAACCTGTGATTCATAATCATTGTTTGAGCAGCATACGCCTTTTTTAAACCAATCTGTATCTTCAACGTAGGGTTTCTCTTCGTACATTTGATACTTGTTTATCATCACCTTCATGCGGTAGTCGCCCTGGTTGGTAAAACGGCCAATCATCATTTCAGGAAAATAATCGTTGCCCTCAATTTCCACAAAATAGTCCTCGTTTGGGAAGGAGTAGTTAGGATAGGTTACAATTTCATGAGGAAATACACCCTCATCACCTATTATCAATACATAAGTTGGAGCGATTTCCCAGTTGTTATAGGCGTCGGTAATATGGTCTTTAATAATGTCGGGGTTATTGGCATTGGCGTTGATGTCGCTAAATTTTGTAACGTGAATGTCAGTACCTGTTTTACGGTTCCAATCGGCGTATGTCTGGAAACTTTCTACAAATTCATCCGGCATAATGCACAGCATGAGTTCTTGTCCACCTTCTTTGACACCACGCCTGTTAAGAACCTGCTCGTAATTGAAAATAAAGCTCTTGTATAGCGTCGCAAATGAAGGGGCAATGGGCCTTGTAGGGGATGTTTTCGGGTTTATCACTTCATCAGTACCATAGTTTATCCGGTAGGTGATGGATGAAACTACTTGTAACTCTTTTTTGGCGGGAACATAGCGTATCGGGTAAAACGAAAAACGGGCAATCCTGAAATCACGAAAAACTGCTGGTTCCTCTACGGCTATAAATTCTTTCGGATAAGCGTTGTTCGATTGATAGGCTTCTGAAATTTCTTCATAAAGTGTTTCGGGTTGGCCCTCGATCCAACTTTCGCGGGCTGGCTGAAGGAGGAGGTTATCAAAAGTTTGGACTGTCCCCATTTCCAAAACTTCAACCGAAACACTGGCTTGATCAGGAATGGCGAGAACTTTTGCAATGTGTGGTAACTCAGGATAACCTACTGTGGTAGTGAAAATTTCGGTTCCCAGGTCTATCTTCTGGTAGCTTTTTCCATCAGTAATGAATTCGTTGATATCGAAACCATTCAGCTCAACCTTAATCACGGTGCTGTTATTGTCCTCGCTTAGTATAGTTACTCTAGGAGGTGTGTTGGTTTTAGTTTGATTCAGTGGGACCCATTCAGCATTCATTTTGAATGGGATTAGCACAAATACGAGAAGAACTAAAAGTAAATTTTTAAACATAGTATGAAGAATTTAAAAAGTATGACCGTTTAATTTTTTTGAGTTTTCATCAAAAAAAGCAGGCCCATTTGTTAGTAATATTGATTCAATTGCGTTTGTTAGTCATTAAAAATAGACGCTAAAACACTGGAAGGTTGCATGATCAGATATAAAAAAGTCGATTCATGCTTATGAATGTAAAAACATAAGCCTATGACTAATCGTGCACCTAAGAAATAAAGCATAGAATACCAGCACAATAGATAGCTCTTTTGGTAAAATACCCCCCGGTAAATCGTTAATTTGTTTTGCTTCTAAATTATGCCGGCAGGCAACCCGAAATGTTGTTCTATACAAGGTTTTTTGCCGACAGGCCGGCAAATATAGATAAACCATTTGAACTGGGACGAATTGGTGAACAGAAGGACAATGACAATCCTAAAAACAAATTATAACTGACGGATGACAGGTGTCTGAGGACGGATGTCAATAAGTTAAGATAAAGATGATAATTTATGATTGTCGATTAACGATTTTTGATTTAAGAGGTTTCTGACTATCACCTAACAAAAAATCAAAAATCAGTCCCGCACGTGCGGGATTAATCATCAATCGGAAATAAAACGCTTAACTTATTAGCATTGGACGGATGACGGGGGGTGGATGTAAGATGTGTCAAACAGAAATACTGAATTCTCAGCATTAAGCTACTTCAGATCAAAGAAGCCTTCGCCGATATTTCCATTATCGGTATAAAGCGAAATGTGGTAGCGGCCCGCCATAGCTTTGGCGTCAGGGCTTTTCTTATCCCAGAACAAACACATATCGATGGCTTCGCCTTTGTAATCAACTTCCCTTTTAATCGAATACTGAAGTTTTTTACCTTCAACTTCAAAGGCGTATTCATCGGTTTTATCGATGACCAGGATCACTTCATCCGGGCGGGCTATCCTGATGTAAATATTTTTCTCTCCATGTTCAATGAGGCTGTTTTCACCAATTGTAAAACACACCCTGACCCTATCGGCACGGTTGGCTTTATCGGTTTCGGTTTGCCTTGAACCACGTTGCCTGATTGCCATGGGAACAATGTTGTAGGCACGCAAAACGGCAGCCTGGCCAACAATTTCAATCAGCTCCTTTTTCTCTTCAACAAGGCTTGAATTTTTCTTGATCTCTGAACGGTAGTTTTCACGGATGCGTTGGTTTTCCTCTTTCAGTTCGTGGTTAACAGTGTAGAGTGAATCCATTTGCTGCACATAGCCTTGCGCAATTTTTTGCAAGCGGTCAATTTTTTTCTTCACCTTGTAATACTCCCACTTGTAATTGAGCAGGTTCTTGATCTCTTTTGCATTGGCAACAATTACACTGTCTTTCGCCATTAGGGAATCAGAAAGTTGACCATATTCTGATTTAACTTTGTTGTGGTCATCAAGCAGTAAATCGAGCTCAGATTGCAGATCGGTCCTGATTTGTTCCTTTTCAAGCATCAGGCCGTCAACTTCCGATTTAGTATTGAAATAAAGGTAACCTACAACAATTAATGCAATGAGTAAAATAATTGCTAAAACGATTAATACTACAGGCTTTTTATTCTTCTTATTTTCGACTTGTTCCGACATAACAATGGTTTAATTTAATACAAAATACTAACGCTAAAGTTTTAAGTATCTGACTTTTCTTGAAAAGAATTTGCAAAAGTAGTATTAATTCCGAGCGGAAAAATGTTTTGGCAATCAAAAATCCTTTAGAGATAGTTGATGTTTGCTTTACTTTATCCAAGGCTTTATTTTTCTATAAACCACTTTCTGACCAGGGTCTTGCTGCCGTCATTGTTAGTAAAATAAACTTTGAGCAATTCTGATTTCCCTTCGAACTCATCACCATAGATTGTAATTTGAAAGATATTTTTGTTTTCTTCGGAGGAGACGAATAACACACCATCTATTTGCATATCCACAGACCCCAGATTTGCACTGAGGTTGCGTGTAGGCCTCAGCTGTTTGAAGATTAGCCCGCTTACTTCATCTTCAAGTGAAAAAACCAGGGTGCTTTCGTGCCCGCTTTTATTTAATCGAACAGTATCCCTAAGATTGTACGGGAGGGTTTCTTTCCAGGAATCCGACCCGGTAAATTTGAGATTTGCAGCAGGGATAAACTCATCCATAAACCGATGTTCATCATATTGATAGACACCTACCGCTGAAGCAAGGAAAATTTTGTGGTCATAATATCTGATGACCTTAGGAGGATAGTTTTTATATTGACGTCGTTTGTTCTCCGATACCTCCATGGTTTCAATGTCGATGGCATATATCTTTTTACTGCCTGTAATGATTACATTGCCCTGATGAATTATAGCATCTTCAAAATAATGGCTATAGTCCTGACGTCCATTCGATTCTCTCATAACCCCGCAAAGGAGCATGTCTTTTTCTTCGTCATATTTGTACAGATTTTTTTTGCCAATAATCCAGGTACTGGCAGTCCCAGGGATTATTTTCACTATGTCATCTTTAATATAGTAGCGGGTTTCTTTCCCGGATTTGAGATTGAGGTGTGTCAAAAACTCATTGTAACTCATGTGGATTGAGGCAAACCATAGGGAACCTTCTCCTCTTTCCATTAACCCGGGTGATTTGGAAAGCTTTTCATCTGTAAACGGTTCATGGAAAGTATAGAAAGCATTTATAGTTCCATCCATATCAATTTGGTATATGCAATGAGAATTTGCTGCCAGGTAACCGTTCTCGTCAAAGCACACTTGTCTGATAGGGCTTGGAGTGGGAATTCTCCTAATTATGTTGGTTTTGTAATTATAAATATACATACCCTTTGGTGTAGCACTGATGATTTCCTCAGGATTTTTCTTGTATGATTTGATCCAGGTGTTTGCATTGTTGCCATAGAATTTTTTTATTTCATTATTTTTTCGGTCAATAACAGACCATGGCCAGGCTTGATTTGCATTCCAATATCCGTGAGTATAAATGGATTCATCAGTTATAATCATCTCTCTGCCGGTATTAACATTAGCTGAGGGCAAAATATGGCTGCTCCATTTTTCAAGTTTTAAATCATAGCAAAACAGCCCTCGGTAGGTTGATATCCAAACATGATGTTTGTTTGTGGTGATAGACAATATATCGCCTCCCACGGGGTGGTCAGATTCCCATTTAAAGGCGTTCGGAAAAGCTTCAGGATTCTCAGAAATGGCTTGATAGGACATTTCAGGTATCAGAGACAAACTATCTGTATTGCTAATTTTATAAATATCGAATTGCAGGATGCCTGCGATGATAAGCCTGTTGTCAATTATTTGTACGCTTTTTGGGTCTTCGAGCCCTCTTTTTATTTCATCGTTAATGTTGACCTCTACTATACTATCGTTTTCTTTGTTTATTTTAAAAACGTTGATTATGTATTTTTCTTCATTATGATTATATTCCCTGGTGTAAGCCAGAATATTGTTTTCCAACTCTCCTAATATATAAAGCCCCCTTACATATCCTTCACCGTCAAAATAACCAGTTGAATTCTCAAAATAATGTTTTACCTCGCCTGTTTCAATATTCAACTTTGAGTACCCTGCTACGGTATAGATAAATACATTTGGTGCGGTAAAAGATAGTTTTTTTACCCTGAAACTAAAGGTGAGTTTCAGAAGAGTGCTGTCGTTTTCTCTATCATAAATGTACAGTTTTGAACCTTCACTATAATAAATGTGCTTATTAAGGTTGAGGATTTTTTCAGGATTATGTGCCAGATTAAATATATCGGTTTGTTGATAATCATCCGGGTCGAGAATTTGTACTGTTTTTCCATAAGCAGCAATTATTTCATTCCCAAATGTAAGGTTCGTAAGCCCATTGGAATAAAGTGTATTTACTGAATTTAGCACTCTTTCATTATTTCCTACATCAAAAATCCTTATCAGATTTTCGCTCAATGCATATACCTTGTCATTAAATTGATGTAATGCAGTGCAATGGTTTTGTTTCCCAATAGAGTAGCTATAGTAGGATTTTGCCCCGGATATTTTATTTTCTTTTACAACGGGATATGGGTACTTTTCATCGAGATACCAAGAATAATTTTCATTTTTAAAATGAACCTGTTTTTTACCAATAACGAAACTTTCATATTCGGGCCTCGTTAGCGAAAAGGCTTTATGTTTTTTTTTATCAAAAACATTTACAAGAACCTGGGTATCGGGTTTTTTATCTGTGGTTGAGCCAAATTTGATTGCTTCCTCTGTTACAGTCATGGTGATTTGCCAAGGAACCGATCCTTTTATACATATGGCCTCGATAGCAAAGTGATCCTCATAATCAAAAGTGTTTAGCACTTTGCTCATCGGTACAAATCCATCAGGTATGGTAAAAAGCTGCCAATATCCTTCAGTCTTATCAAACACGTCCAAATGGTAATCGGTGTAATAAATAACAAAATGCTCCGAGTCCTTTATGTCGGCGAAGAGAGTACGTTTAAGGGGTGTGGTGAAGAATGCAAAGTCAGGATTGATTTCCTGACGGATATCGTACAATTCAGATAAGGTGTAAATTTGCGCTTCTTTGTTGGATTGTGAGAATGCAGAAATTACCGAACAGAGAAAAATGATTGCAGTTTTTATTCTCATCTTTTAGCTTTTCACCAAAGGTAAAAAAAGAAAAGCAAATCGGCTATGCAGATTAGTATTAATCTATGAACTCAAACAAATGCTAATAGGGTAAATCTTTTTGGCGGCCGCTTTTGTTCCATTCGGGAATTTTGAATTTGTCCCCCGAAACTTTATTTAGCTCATCCATCCAGGCATCGGGATAACCCACTTCGTTGATTTTCCCGTTCTCATCTTTCACGTAACCGTCGTTGTATTTTGTGATGAGTGCATCGCCCAGGGCCAGCCATTGTTGATGGA
>CAZBDF010000130.1:0-4072 GCA_964490385.1 uncultured Lentimicrobiaceae bacterium
ACGTGCGGGAATTTAAGATGTAAGAAGACGCTTTCAAATCAAAAATCTGCAATCAAAAATCGCCAATCAGAAATCAATAAATGGAAATCTGGTCGATCAAGTAACAAAAATCTATGTATTTAAAATTAGCCGATTTAAATCGGAAAACAAACAGACACAATGTTGCAGGTTGCAGGTTGCAGGTTGCAAGGACAATACACTTTTTTGTAAGCTAATAAAATTCAATCCTGCTGCATGGACGAACAGAATAACATACCTCATTTTTTTCCTGAAAAACCACAAAGGCCAACATTGTTAACTGTGATCTGCATCCTGAGTTTTATAGGTAGCGGGCTGAGTGGCATAACGTTTTTCATGGTGTATGCTTCTTTTGAGGAGATGGCTCCTATGTTGCAGGAACTGAGTTCGGGCGTGCCGGGCATGGAACTTTTTGCAAGGGCAACGAAAAACTTTTTCCTGGCTGGTGCAGTACTCTATCTTTTTTCCTACATCGGCATCAACCTGATGTGGCGCATGAAAAAAGTCGGTTTCCATTTTTATACCGGTGCCCAGATTTTTATCCTGGCCCTTCCAATGATATACATTCCGGGTTATCCATTTCCTATCTTGGATGCAATTCTCACCGCCTTGTTTATCGGATTATATGCAAAGCACTATAAATTATTCAAATAATTATTTAGCCCATGTCTGAAAATCAAAATCCGGAGATTGACAGCACTGATGATCTGACTAAGAAAAAGCGCAGGCCCCTGGGTTTATCCCTTCTGCTGATATTCTCGTTCGTTTACAATGGCTTACTCATGCTTGTGATGATTGCAGGGCTTATCTTTCCTGATATCGTACAGAATATTTTACAGCAATACTACAAGCAAATTTATATTTCGGGCACTGCCGCAATTTTATTTACTGTGGCAGGTACCATTGTTTTCGGGCTTTCATTTTTTGGCCTTATCCTTTTATGGCGATACAAGCGCAGGGGTTTTACATACTATGCACTTGCACAAGCCATTTTGCTTTTCGCCCTGGTTGTTATCCTGCGCTCGTACGATTACACCAACATTGCCATTGCACTGGCGGTTTTGGTGATTTTTGGCCTGTATGCGAAAAATATGAAATAATGAAATTTGATTACACCAGCTTCAAACTCGATACAGCATATTTCGACCATCCTAGTACAATTCATGGCATCAACCATACTTACCGGGTAATGTACCATGTAATGAATATTGGCAGAATGGCCGGACTGAACCATGAAATCCAACTGGCGTTTTGTGCAGCATTTATTCATGATATGTCGCGTTTACACGATGGTTATTGCACCGAGCATGGTGGTTGGGCGGCTAAGAATAAAGTACCCAAATTTAAGGAATTGTTTTACAATTCAGGTGTTAGCAGGTTTGGCATCAGGGCGATTAAACTGGCAGTGGCCAATCATTCCGTTCGTTTTGAGATTAGGAAGGACAACCCTTATTACAAAACAGTGGCTTTGCTCAAAGATGCTGATGCATTGGACCGGATAAGAATTGGAGAAAATAACCTGAAGGTTAAATACCTGCGTTATTCCGAAACCATCGAACTTATCGACTTTGCCAAAGAATTGTATTATCGATCAGAACCCGGGGAATTAGAAAGCTTTGATGAATTGCTAGAAATTGCTGCAAAAATAGGGTGAGAAGGGTAATGGTATAAGTGTGACAATTAATGTTGTCTTGTCCTGAAAGCTAAGAGCTCCTGACCTGATTGTTATTTTTCAATAGTTTAAATAAATTCAATCGTAATTTGACATGTCGTGAAAAGTAAATTATTCCCACCAAAATCCTCAACTGACATTTCCCTAATCGAATAAATAGGTTTATTAGATTCCTCACTTCGTTCGGAATGACAATGGCGGGCATGAAGTGGAGGGGAGGCTGGATCGGGCGCTTTGCGCCCGATCCAGCCTCCCCTATTCCGCACCAGTTCTTGTCATTTCGACCGAAAATTTGTGTAACAAATTTGAAGAGAGAAATCTAAAAAACGCGACACGATATTTACAGTGGTTCAGGAGTTCTGAATTTGCTACATGTCTTTCCACTGCAAAGTCCCAACCATCCTGTCGATGTCATCGATGATGAAATCGATCACAGGCTGCAGCGAGTCGTTGTTTGGGCGGGTATAAAAATACAAGGCCCCGCGGATAAAATGTTGGGTGCTATCCGTAAGGTAAAACTGGAATGGTGATGCGACATCTCGTCCTTCGATGGTATAAACTGTTCCGAAAACTTTGCTTTCAGGATCATTAACAATCGATTCCCTGATGCCAATGGCTTTTGGCGCATGTTTATAAACCATGGTGTGTGCATCCTCAACAAGTCTGTTCAAATTCGCTTCTTCAACACTTTTATAACTCAAATGGATTTTCCCGTGGTATTTGGGATAATCAATATTCAGCCAGTATGGTTCATCATTGGTATAATTATCAAAAGCAATGTTGGCGTAAACCGGATATTCAAATTGGTAGGGGAAGGTGGTGTCGAAAAGACGGTATTCGTGTTGCGGCAAATCTATCCTGAAATATGCTCGGGGCTTCGGCATATAATTGTCCTGATTGCAGGATGAAAGCAATAAAATAATAAGCGGCAAAACGACTAGCATTAATGCTCTATTGGAAATATGCATTTTTGTAAGCTTCATTCGATAAGCTATAAAATTTTTACAAGGACATCTTCGATACGGCGGCCATCGGCTTTTTTAACTTTAAATTCAAAACCCTTAACAACGGTGGTTTCGTTTACTTTGGGTATTTTGCCCTCCACCTCAAGGATAAGTCCGGCCAGGGTTTCCGAATCACCTTTCACTTCCTCAAAAATCCTGTCGTCAATTTCAAGTATTTTACAGAAATCGTTTACCAGGGTTTTTGCATCGAAGAGATAGTTTTTTGCATTGATCTTTGTATAACTGAGTTCGTCATCTTCGGTATCAAACTCATCGGTGATGTCGCCCACAATTTCTTCGATAATATCCTCGAGGGTAACAATTCCCGAAGTGCCACCATATTCGTCAACAACAATCGAAAGATGGATTTTCTTTTGTTGAAACTCCTGTAATAAGTCGTTGATCTTTTTATTTTCAGGAACAAAAAATGCCGGCCTCAACAAACTTTGCCAATCAAAATCTGCTCCTTTATCGAGATGTGGCAACAAATCCTTGACGTAAAGGATACCGGCAATTTTATCAAAGGTTTCTTCAAATGTTGGTATCCGCGAATAACCACTATCCAAAATAATTGGAAGGAGTTCGTTATAGGTAATTGTAATATCAACGGCAGTTACATCCACCCTGGGTTTCATAATTTCCTTAACGTCAATATCGCTAAACTTCACAATCCCTTTTAATATTTTCCGCTCTTCCTCGGGAGTGTCCTCGTCTGATGTAAGGTCGATGGCTTCGGAGAGTTCGCTCATCGAAAGTATGGTGCCTTTATTGCTAATCCGTTTATCGATCATGTTGGAGCTTTTCACCAACAACATGCTCAAAGGTTGAAATACCCGGGAAAGTGTTTTTAAGGGCCTTGCCATAAATTTCGCAAATGGAAGCGGGTTGACTGCCGAATAAATCTTTGGCATGATCTCACCAAAAATCAGCAGCAAAGATGTAACAACCACAACCTGAATGCTGAATGCCAGCACAGGGTAACTTTCGAAATTAAACAGCCCGGCAATAATGTAGGTGGAGAGGATAACAATGGCAACATTTACAAAATTATTGGCAATCAATATGGTTGCCAACAAGCGTTTTGGCCTTTCAAGCAAGGTAAGCAACAGCTCGTTAATCCTGTTTTTTTCAGTATTTAACGACTTAATTTGAGATGGATTGAGAGAAAAGAACGCTATCTCCGATCCTGATATCAAAGCCGAAAAAAGGATCAGGACTAGCATCGCCACAAAACTGAACAGTATTGGAAATGTCAGAGGTTTTAAAACTGCATCGGTGATTACGAGCAAAACCTCCGCATAAGGATCGATATCTTCCAAAATATTACAACAATTAGTTCAACACAAAGTTAAGGATTTGCAAAAGTATCATTTATTAA
>CAZBDF010000130.1:4172-10496 GCA_964490385.1 uncultured Lentimicrobiaceae bacterium
TTAAAACATCAAATCCGGAATTTTAATGCATTGTCCACTGAGCTTAAACCTTTGAAAATTAAAAAGGAAGGTCATCAGTAGGGCCGGCTTCATCTGCTGCCGCTTCAGGATATTGCTCTTTTGTTGCAGGTGGTGGTGCTGCTTGTGGCGGTGGTGCTGCCTGCTCTCTCCTGGTCAATTGAATGATTTTATCAGGAGCAACTTCAGTGATGTAATGCTTTCTTCCTTCGGCATCGTCCCAAGAGCGGGTTTTTAGTTTCCCCTCGATATAAACCTGATCGCCCTTAACGAGGTTTCTTTCGGCAAGCCAGCGCCATGCTACTATATTGTGCCACTCAGTTTGATCAACCCAATTGCCTTCTTTGTCTTTATAACTTTCGGTGGTGGCAATCGAATAAGATGCTTTTTTTACACCATTTTCAAAAGTCATAATCTCCGGGTCTTTGCCCAGGTTTCCAATTAAAATCACTTTATTCAGTCCGGCCATTATTTGTTAATTTTGGTTTAGATACGAGGAGCAAATTTATAAAAAAACTTTCATCCAATGATAAGTCACTTATGATTTGTAATTTTGTAGCGACAGATTGCCAAAAGTTTGGTAATCAAACTCAGCACAAATGAAATTATTTTTAAGTATATTCTTTTTATTTCTATGCCTTTTCACCTCAGCAGAAACTGATGAAACAGATAGCTTGAAAACAATTCTTCAATCAAGTCCATCATTAACAGATGAGGCAAAGTTTGAACTGCTCATGGAACTCTCCCGTGTTTATGTTAGTACATCCCTCGATTCATCATTAAAATTTGGGCACGAAGCTTTGGCATTGGCCGAAAAGATTGATAACAAGAACCACATCGCCAAAGCTGCAAAGTGGCTCGGAACAGTTTATTACTGGCATAGTAATCCTGCCGAAGCGCTCGATTATCTTCAACAAGCATTGCGTATCAACAAGGAAATAAGCAATGTTGAAGCTTTACCGGCTTGCTACAACAACCTTGGTTTGGTGTATAATTACCTGGGGCAATATGTGGATGCATTGGAGAGTCATTTGGAACAACTTAAATACAATGAATCGTTGGGAAACCAAAGAGGGATTGTTTCGACAAAGCTGAATATTGGCAATGTGTACAATAACATGGGCGAAAACCAGGAAGCACTGAAATCTTACCAGGAATCGAAGGATATTGCAGAGCAATTGGGCGATGCCAATGCAATTGGAAAATCATTGCTCAATATGGGTGTAGCAAATATGTCGCTCAAAAATTACGACCAGGCTTTGGAGAACTTAATGCAGGCCCTTGAAATTAGGCTGGGGACCAACAATATGGGAGATGTTGCCAAAATTTATTCGAACCTTGGCCTGGTTTACCAAAAGGAAAAAAAGTATGAGATGGCGGAGGACTATTTCAAACTCAGCCTCAAGTTGCACGAAGAGAATGAATACAACAGGGGGATAGTTGCATCGTTGATAAACCTTGGCTCCGTATGTATTGATATTAAAGAATATGATAAAAGCTGGGGTTTTTTACAAAGGGCCCTTTTACTGGCAATGGAAATTGACATGAAAACCTCAATTGAGAAAGCTTATGGTTACCTGTCGAAGTGGTACGAATCGCAGGGACAATATAAAACAGCACTTGAATATACTAAACTACAGGCTGCTTTAAGCGATAGTTTAGTGACCAAGGAAAAACTTTTTCGTATTGCGAGTTTAAGAATTGCGAATTATGTTGATAAAAAAGACAAAGAAATCCTGGAACAAAGTATTTCGATACAGCAATACAAAAGCAGGCAGCTTTATTTTTTATTGGTAATTCTTTCAATTCTTGGCCTGGCATTTATTTTCTATTACAGGTACCGTTTGAATAAACGGTTGAACCGTGTGTTGGAAGTTAAAATTGCTGAAGCACTTAAACTGCAGAAAGAACAACAACAGATCATTGTGCACCAAGCCAGCCTTACTTCACTTGGCGAACTGGCCGCAGGTATTGCCCACGAGATCAAACAGCCCCTGCAAAATATTTCACTATCCAACGAAAGCCTGGATATGGAGTTCAGGGAAGATGAACCTGATAAGGGATATATAAAGAAAACGATTAAGGAAATCTATGAGGACATCAAGCGCATTAAATTTATTATTAACGAAATCAGTAATTTCTCGCGCGGTCAGTTGGAAGAAATGCGTGAACCCTTTAGCGTGAATACCAGAATTGAAAATGCCTTTTCCCTGGCCCGGACAAAATTCTCGAACCGCAGGATTGATGTAAAATTTGAATTAGATGAACATCTCCCCGACATCGAAGGCAATCCCTATAAATTTGAGCAAGTGATAGTAAACTTCTTTAATAACGCAAAAGATGCGATTGAAGAAAGGGCCGAAGAATCGGATGGGGAATTTAATAAATGGATGCTTGTAAAAAGTTTTTCGGATGGAAAAACAATTGTTGTTGAAGTGATTGACAACGGTGTTGGAATTTCTGAAGAAAATAAAACCAATATTTTCCTTCCGTTTTTCACGACCAAAGATTTAGGCAAAGGCACAGGCCTTGGACTTTCAATTTCACTGGGTATCATCAAAGAAATGGGTGGGTTTATCGAACTGGAATCGCAGCCGATGAAACAAACTACCATGCGGGTGAAACTTCCTGTGGGCAGTATATAGGGAGCAAAAGGATTCCTAACCACCTTTTGATTTTGGAAATTAGGGAGGAAGAGACAAGGCATGCCTTGTCTCAACAAAAACAAAATCCTTAAATATTTGATAGTTAAACATTAAACCCTTTACAAACCAGTATATTAACATATGAAAATTATAGACCTATTAAAAAATACAGATAAACCACTTTTTTCATTCGAATTACTGCCTCCATTGAAGGGTGGTAACATCGAATCGATATACCAATTGATCGACCCATTGATTGAGTTCAACCCCATCAATGTAAACATTACTTACCACCAGCAGGAGGTGGTTTACAAAAAACTTTCGGGAGGCTTGTTACAGAAAAAAACCATGCGTAAGCGGCCCGGCACTGTGGCCATATCTGCGGCCATCAAGTACCGTTATCCGCAATTGGAAGTGGTGCCACACCTGATTTGTGGTGGTTTTACAAATTCAGAAACCGAATATGCGCTGATCGATCTGCATTTTCTTGGAATAAAAAATCTGCTTGTGCTGCGTGGCGACCCACCCAAATCTCAAAGACTTTTCAGGCCTGAGCCCGAAGGGCACGAATATGCCATCGACCTCGTAAAACAAATTGTAAGCCTGAACGAAGGAATTTACCAGGATGAGGAGCTGAAAAATAAAGCGTCAACTGATTTCTCTGTGGGCGTGGCCGGCTATCCCGAAAAACATTTTGAAGCTGCCAACATGGATGCTGACCTTAAGTTTTTGAAAGAAAAGGTTGATGCCGGTGCCGATTACATCGTTACCCAAATGTTTTTCGACAACCAAAAATATTTCACTTTTGTTGACCGCTGCAGGGCTGCCGGCATTACAGTGCCTATTGTTCCCGGCCTAAAGCCTATCGCTTCAATGAACGATTTAAAACTTTTACCGCTGGTATTTCATATCGATATTCCCGAAAACCTGGCCGCCGGGTTGCGAAAGTGCAAAACCAATGAAGATGCTATTCAATTGGGCATCGAGTGGACGGTTCAGCAATCGCAGGAATTAAAAGAATACGGTGTTCCGGCACTGCATTATTTTACCATCGGCCATACCGAAAATATCAAGGATATTGCGAAGGAGGTGTTTTAGGGGAATGGAGGACTGGAGTGATGGAGTGATGGAGTATTGGAATGATGGGGATCGAATGTTGAGCGCATGTCTGCCGATAGGTAGGAAGCGAAATCCCGCCTTTGCGGAGATTGAATGAGAGAATATTGAGCCAAGTAGCCAGCCCTGATTCTTAGGGGAAATCCCGCCAATAATTTATAATATTTCGTTGTGATTGTCATTTAGTTAATGATAAATTTAATTGAATAGTTGCGGCCATGGTTTATAATAAACAACCGTAACAGGTATATACCTGTACCAAAATCATTTTTTTGTATGGTAATCTCATCGGGTTTGATCCCTGTGGCATATTTTAAAACCCTGCCGTTAACATCGATAATTTGATAATCGTACAAAGTATTATCATGTAATGGACATGATAGGTAAGACTCAAAAACTACCGGGTTAGGCACTATTGCAAACCTGCTTTCGCAATTTTGTTCCTCAATTCCTACATTTGAGCCTATACAGCCATCGAAATATGGGTTTTCAAACCACTCATATATCTGTTCATCTTTGTAAAAAAAACAAGTTAAATCATGGGCAGATTCAAAAGTATATGCGCAACCCCAATAGGGCTCAAGTAGTGGAAATCCCAAACTACCAATGCCTTGCACCCATGTTTGTACACAATTATAAAAGAATGGAACCAAAATTGTCAGGGTTTTATGGCGGATGCCATTTTGAAGTACTAATGATGATGTGTCCATGCAGATATAATCTTCCCCATTGCTAACCATGGTATCACCGGGCAATAAGCTAAAGTCATAAGCTAATCGTTCATGGGTTTCCGACCGCTCAAAAAAGTAAACCCGGCTACTGTCCTCCACAACCCTGTATGCACCAGAATATACTAGTTTGTTCCTTGTGTCTGAGGCTGAATGACTATAAAATTTGGAATATTCCATTCCGTTTATTATAGTATCTCCATTAGAAATATACACATATGTTACATAGTAAATGTATGGCGGGTGTGGCCAGGGGTATGAATAAACCGAATACCAAACTGCATTATCCTGTGGAAAAGGAAAATACTCTTGTGCTTGTACAGTGTTTTTCAAAAAAGGCAATAAAAGGAAAATGAACAATGTGAAATTTTTTAGGTGTTTCATTATTGTATGATTTAATGTTGAATAAATATTTTTTTGTGGAAACAATTAAGCTTCCCACTTTTAATTGAAAGGATGTAAAATCCGTTTGGTAAACCGGAAACATCTATTTTATATTCACCATTGGCATTATTAAACTTTAGCTGATGAAAGATAATGCCATGTAGGCTATAAAATTTGAAGGTCATTTCGACGGGTGGTTGACCAGCGATTGTAACAAGCAAGTAATCACTACATGGGTTGGGTGAAATCGAAATCCCCTGTTTATTGGTGTATTCATCAATGTTTACTGTAAAATCACAAAGAGGATAAGGTAAGGTATCCCCAAAAATATGCTCTCCATTAACTCTTAAACAATAAAGCATTGATTGATGAAATGGATCGTAGAAATACAAATTTGGAAATGCTGTTCTTTGAGTTCCGATTCCCTCAACAACGTAAGGATCTAATCCACTATTAATTACAGATGAATAAAAATAGTTCTTTCTATATTTTCCTGTATTTAATAAGGTTGAATCGAATCCTGGATCAATTACCTTAAAAATACTATCCCCTGTGTTGGCATAATCAAATGCGGGCAGGTAAACGGTATCCCCAACCACTACATCGAAATCATAGCCAAGTTTCTCCCTGGTTTCTCCCTGGTAATACCTGATGAAATAGATTTTTTTATTCTCAACATCCTGTCGCATTAGGTTGTGTAATTTCCACAGAGTATCCTGGTTATTGGGAATGTCGTTTAACTGGTAAACTTTTTTGTATGCCTTATGGTTCACTGTTGTATCGCCCTTTATCGTGTAAATGTAGGTTTCGTAATCCCAAATTTGCCAGTCGAATTCAGCCACCGTCCAATAGGCATTTTCCTCGGGGAATGGATGATATTGTTGTGCATGAATTGATATTGATACAATAAGCACATTTAATGTTAGTAGTGCACGTATAGCATTTTTCATCATGTAGGTATTTGATGGGTTTAGATGTTATTTCAGGCTTTTCGGCTTCCGACCCAAAACCATTCCTTATCCAAATTTGGTAAAGGTGAAGCTAACAGGCATTTTGCCCATTGCCAGCATTTGTTTCGGAAGTGGGGTTTTGGTTAAACCACTCCCCGGTTTGGCATCCTACTCAGCATTTTTTCACCCAAATGTGAAAGTTTTGCTGTACCTTCAAATGCCGGCCTGTTTATTTTTTATTTACTTTTGCTGCTGTACCTCCTTTGTTTGATTAATAAATATGTCAGTAGAGTGTCTATTTGGTTTTCAGCTTTGGGGGTACTTTTTTTATGCCCAAACTGAAAGTATTGCCATCGGAAAAATTATTGGAAAGTATTTTTTGTTCCATGATTTTCAGGTTTAAGGGTTCCGAAAATTTTAAAGCAAATATCATAAGTGTCCGAAAGTTTTGATAAAATCCACATTTTTAGATTTATCATGTTG
>CAZBDF010000131.1:0-10444 GCA_964490385.1 uncultured Lentimicrobiaceae bacterium
CAAAATTAACAGGAAACTTTATGTATTGCCTGAACTGCTGAATGTTGAAGGCGAGGTCAATCCTGAAGTCAGATATCGCGGAATTTACAAAGTCATTGTTTATAATTCTGATCTTAACCTTGATGGTAAGTTTTTGTTGCCCGATTTTGAAAAGTCTGGAATAAATTCGGAGAATATTGATTGGGAGAATATCACACTGGTGATGGGATTAACTGACATGCGTGGCATACAAAACGACATAAAAATAATTTGGGGGGGTGAGGCTGTTTCGGTTGATCCGGGCATTGAGAATAAAACAATAGCACATACAGGTTTCACTGCAAAGATTCCTGTCCCGGAAGATCATTCATCTATAAGTTTCAAATTGAAGCTTGATCTTAATGGCAGTCAGGGACTTTACTTTACTCCGGTTGGAAAAACCTCCAATGTTAAATTGAATTCCGACTGGCCTACGCCAAGTTTTAGCGGGGCATTTTTACCGGACTCCAGAAATGTATCTTCAGATGGCTTTGATGCCGAATGGACTGTACTGCACCTCAACCGAAACTATCCTCAGTATTGGATCGATAATGCCTACAAATTGACAGAGACAAGCCAGCAGGAGAATTGGGATCATTTCCCCGGAAAATCGGACCGTACTTTCGGTGTTAATCTCTTGTTTGCTGTTGATGAATACCAGATGTCGATGCGATCGGCTAAATACGCCATCATGTTTATTTCGCTCACTTTCCTTATCTTTTTGTTTGTGGAAATACTAAATAAAAAGCGCATTCATCCTGTACAATACCTGCTGGTGAGTTTCGGGCTGTTATTGTTTTACACTTTACTTTTGTCCCTATCTGAACATCTCGGTTTCGATCTGGCTTACGGCATTTCTAGCCTTGCCATCATTGGCCTTATTGGCATGTATTCATACAGCGTGCTCAATAGTATAAAGCTGGCCATGGTAACTTCGTCCGCTCTGGTAGTTCTTTACACTTTCCTGTTTGTGATCCTTCAGGTTGAAGATTATTCGCTATTGCTCGGAAGTATTGGCTTGTTTATTATTCTGGCGCTCGTAATGTTTTTGTCGAAACGGATAAACTGGTACGGGCAATTGGATGAAAGGAAATGATGATGAAAGGAAATGATTTGGTTGAAGTCAGGAAAAAACAATTTCGAAATATTCAAATTGGAAATTGCATGAATTCATTAGCTTTTTAACGTTTCCCATAAGATTGGAAGGTAGAAAATTGGAAAATTGAGTGGAGCGAAAACAGATTTCTCAGTCGCTGCACTCCATCGAAAAGACAGGGCGGTAATCTAGTTGGGGGGAGAGGAGCATGGGGCGCGAAGCGCCCCATGCTCCTCTCCCATTATCCTATGAAGCCCTGTCTTTTCGACCGCAGGGAGAAATCTATCCCATCATGTCATTCAACTATTTGATCCCCTTTTTCCGAACTTTGATATCGCAATACGATAGAATAAGACTTTACTTTTTCACCTTCACCCAAATATGTTTGATATGCGATTTTTCGACTTCTCTTGCATCCACATCGAAATATTTTTTCTGGGATTTAATCAGGGGTGTAAGTTTTGAAAAACCATAGTTCCGTGGATCGAAGTCCGGCTTCTTTTTATTAATCAATAAACCAACAGCCGCCAGGAATGCCCATCCATCATCATCAGCAATATCTTCGATAGATGTTTTAATCAATCGAATTAGTTTGTGGTCAACCGGGTCGAATTGAGGTTTAGTAGCTTTTGGGGGTGTACTTGCAGCTTTGGTGGTTTTTTTGGCAGGACTTGCAGTGGTGCTGGCAGGAGGGTCAAGAATTTCGATGTAAATAAATTTGTCGCAGGAAACGATGAAAGGGCGCGGGGTTTTCTTTTCGCCAATCCCAATTACCAGCATGCCCGATTCACGAAGCCGCGTAGCCAGCCGGGTGAAGTCACTATCGCTGGAAACCAGGCAAAACCCATCCACCTTTTCGCTGTGCAACACATCCATAGCATCGATGATCATGGCCGAGTCGGTTGCATTTTTGCCAGTTGTGTAGCCATATTGTTGTATAGGTTGAATGGCGTGTTCCAGCAATGCAGGCTTCCAGCCCGAAACGGTATTTTTTGTCCAGTCGCCATAAATCCGTTTGATGGTAGGAACACCAAACTTGGCAATTTCATCCAGCATCCCTTTAATATTCGAATAGGGAATATTATCGGCATCAATAAGTACAGCAAGTTTTAAATCGTTTTTGTGGGTCATGATCAGGTAAATTTATTGGTGTTGTGTTTAAGGTAAACGAATACAAAGGTGCATTAATTTTTTGAGTGTTTTTTGCGCGAGTTGCAAATCAAAACAAACTTAACTGCCCGTGGATATTTACACCTTCCAGTTTGAGTAACCTTCTTTTTACATCCAATCCTCCGGCATAGCCCACCAACTTTCCATCGCTGCCGATGATACGGTGACAAGGAACGATTATAGCAATGGCATTGGCTCCGTTTGCCGATGAAACGGCCCTGATGGCTTTATCGTTTTCAAGTTTCTTTGAAAGCCCCAGATAGGTTTCAGTTTGCCCATAAGGAATTTCCATCAGCGTTTCCCATACTTTTTGTTGAAAATCAGACCCAGGAAAAAGCAAGGGAATGTCAAATTCAGTACGATCCTGATTGAAATATTCGGTGAGTTGCTGTCGGGTGTTTTCTATCACATCAGAATTTCCCTCAGCATATTTTATGCCCAGCCCAGTCTGAATCCTTTTATCAACGGCATTGCGCATTTTACGGTAACGCCAATCGCAAAGGCACAATTTATCTTCGAATGAACCGATGATTAATTCGCCGTACGGGGTGTTATAATTGGAAGTAATTATCAATTTTTAGCGTTTTAATTTTCTGCCAGTCGGGTTTGCGTTGTGATTTTTCCGGCATTCTAAACAAACTTTTCAATCAACTCAACCAGCCGGGTTGAATAGCCCATCTCGTTATCGTACCAGGCCACCACCTTAACCAGTTTTTGTTTATCACCCAAAACGGCTGTAAGTTGGGCATCGAATACTGCCGAGTGGGTGTTGCCAATTACATCCATTCCAACTATGGGATCTTCGGTATATTCCAGGATTCCTTTTAACCGGCCTTCAGCAGCTTCTTTAAACTTCTGGTTAATTTCTTCGATGCTGGTGCATTGGTTCAGCGTGCAGGTAAGGTCGGTGAGTGATCCATCAGGAACGGGGACACGGATTCCGGCACCACCAAGATTATTTTTCAAATGAGGGAAAATGCGTGTAGCTGCCTTTGCTGCGCCTGTTGTTGTAGGAACAATAGAGTAAGCTGCTGCACGTCCGCGGCGCAAATCTTTATGTGGCGCATCAAGCAAATGCTGATCTTTGGTATAGGAATGTACTGTTGTGATAAATCCTTTTTGGATACCCCAGTTTTCATCTAAAATTTGAATTAATGGGGCGACATTATTGGTTGTGCACGATGAATTAGAAATAATCCTGTCATTGCGATTGATGATGTGATCGTTAACACCAAGCACAACATATTTCACATCTTCGCTTTCATCTTTGGCCGGGGCCGAAATAATTACTTTACGTGCACCGGCTTCCAGGTGTTGTTCGGCACCGGCTTTGGTAACAAACAAACCCGTCGATTCAATAACAACATCAATGTTAAGTTCCTTCCAGGGTAGCATTTTAGGATCGCTAATGGCAAAAGCTTTAACTTTATTATCATTGATAAAAAGATGTGTAGCATCATGTGTTACAGTTCCCGGAAACCTTCGATGTACCGAGTCATATTTCAGCAAATGGGCAAGTCTGTAAGTGTCCGTCAAATCATTAACTGCAACCAGTTCCATCCGTGGATTTTGCATTAGTTGTCTGCAGGTAATTCGTCCAATCCTGCCAAATCCATTAATTGCTACCCGAATTTTATCCATTGTATAGCTGATTTTTATATTTTTACGCCCTATTTGAACGGGACACCAAAAGTAGAAAATTGTTGAACGCCCAACTGTAGATCATCATACAAATTATAACATATTAATTAAATTAAATTTTAACATGGAACATGTAAATAAGTATATCGAAGAGAACAAGGACAGATTCCTTAAGGAGTTGTTCGAATTAATCCGGATCCCATCCATTAGTTCAATTTCTGACCACAAAGATGATATGGTAAAAGCTGCTGAAAAATGGAAAGAATTTATCGTTGCAGCAGGAGCTGATAAAGTAGAAGTGATGCCATCGGATGGCAACCCTGTGGTTTATGGCGAAAAGATGATAGACCCATCAAAGCCAACCGTAATGGTTTATGGCCACTACGATGTAATGCCCGTTGACCCGATTGAGTTGTGGGACAGCAAGCCTTTTGAGCCGGAAGTACGCGATGGAAAAATTTATGCCCGCGGTGCCGACGACGACAAAGGCCAGGCTTTTATGCACGCCAAAGCTTTTGAGTTGATGGTAAAGACTGACACCCTGCCCTGCAATGTTAAATTCATGATCGAAGGTGAAGAAGAAATTGGTTCGCCTAGTCTTGAAGCATTCTGCGAAAAGCACAAAGAAATGCTGAAAGCCGATATCATCCTGGTTTCTGATACAGGCATGATTGCCCAGGATATTCCATCCATCACTACCGGTCTGCGTGGGCTTGCTTACATGGAAGTTGAAGTTACCGGCCCCAGCCGCGACCTCCACTCCGGTTTGTTTGGTGGCGCGGTTGCCAACCCGATCAACATCCTTACAAAAATGATCGCCTCGCTTACCGACGATGACAACAAGGTGACCATCCCCGGATTTTACGATGATGTATTGATTGTTCCCGAAGATGAGCGTTTTGAAATGGGCAAAGCTCCCTTTGATAAAGAAGGGTATAAAAAAGCCCTTGATATAAAAAAGTTACATGGCGAAAAAGGTTATTCAACCATGGAACGCACAGGTATTCGTCCGTCTCTTGATGTAAATGGAATTTGGGGTGGATATACCGGCGAAGGTGCCAAAACGGTAATCGCGTCAAAAGCACATGCCAAAATTAGTATGCGTTTGGTTCCCGACCAGGACTACCATAAAATTTCCGAATTGTTCCAAAAGCATTTCGAAAGCATTGCACCAGACAGTGTAAAAGTAAAGGTTGAAGCCCTGCATGGTGGTTATGCTTATGTTTCGCCAACCGATATGATAGCTTACAAAGCAGCTGACAAAGCCTACACCGATACTTTTAATAAAAAGCCGGTACCGGTACGCAGTGGTGGAAGTATCCCGATTATTTCAACATTTGAAAAGGTGCTGGGAATTAAATCTATTTTAATGGGATTTGGTTTGGAGTCGGATGCTATTCATTCACCCAACGAGAATTATCCTTTGTTTAATTTCTACAAAGGCATCGAAACCATCCCTTACTTTTACAAGTATTACGATGAGTTGATGGCTGAGTAAGTATTGTGTTATAGCTGTCAGACAGTTGCCTTAATTATTTTATTGGCAATATTGTCTGACAGTTTCTTTTTAGGGAAAACTCTATTTTGAGCCCACTTCGGAAAGTGTTTTTTTTGCCATCAAAGCACAAAAGCACTAAATTCAGAACTCCTGACTCGATAGCTGTTTTTCAATGATTTAGTTTATATCCCTCGTAAACATCCATGTCGCATGATAAGGTAATAAGCCCGCCTTGCCGCGAGGCAGGGTTGTAAAATGTTGTTACATTGTCTCTGTACTAAGGTTGGGAAACGAGATCCATACGGACTAACTTCGTGTCGTAAGGTTTTTATGGAAGTTCTGTTATCAACAAAGAAATAAAAACCTTATTTCCTGTTTTTTAACCTTAGTAGCCTTGTATGCACCCCAAGATCACCGACCTTATTACCTTATTTCTCGAATCCATGATTTGGGCCTATTCAGGTTGAAGATTTATTGGTAATTTCTGCGCAGAAATATTGATTTCATGGCATTGATTTTACGATGGACCAGTAGTTCTAATATTTCACTAAAGCTAACTTCTTGATTCTCTTATTTGTGAGCTTTTGTGTTCCTGCCTGCCGGCAGGCAGGTTAGTGTTTTAGTGGATCAATTTTTTATTTTTCGGAGTAGGCTCATTTTTCAAAAATCAGTTTCGCTACAAAAATATTTTTCTGGTCACTTTTACGGATAGCAACTACTGTATAATCATCTTCTGATTCCTGCTTCAAAAACATTTCTATTTCCTGGCCAAATTTAGCCTCGTTTAAAAAATTTATCTGAAATTCTTTAATCATCCTATCTCCAAGAAAGTCCTTGCCAAACAGGTTCATTGCCCACTCCACGTACCTTGCATTGTTCACGTGGCCGTAATTGTCAATTTCGCTGATCACCACACGGTGCGAATGTTTCAGTTCCATCCCATCAGGAATTTTAATACGATCGGCATTTTTCCCAACTGCCATCCTATCGTTTGTCAGGTGCAAAACATTTCGGAGAAAATCCGGTTTTTGGGGCCTGTGGGTATTTGCATCTACCACCAGCCATGTTGAAGATGCTGCCCCAAGTACTTCTCCATCCATTGATTTAATCTGGTAATCGCGCAAGGCAAAAAGCTTTTCCGGTGGGCGGGGCCAGGTTTCCAAAATAATTTCATCTCTCCACTTTGGATATTTTTCCATTTTTATCAGCCAGCGTAGCACAACCCAAATCCGCTTGTTTTTATCTAGTTCAGAATATCCAAAACCTAAATGCTCGGCATTGCGCCAGGCAGTTTCCTGCAGGAAATTGCAGATGGTGGTCAGGGAGGCATTGCCTTTAAAATCGGCTTCATGCCAGTTGATGAAATATTTGTCGCTCCAGGTGGGGTTTTTGTCACGCATATTTGTGTAGTGTAAAAATGTGTTTACAAATTTAGCTATTGAAATCTCTGTAACAACTTTTTCCCTAATTTTACCCGCTAATTTATTTAACTAAATTTCATAACAATGAAAAAACTATACGCTTTAGTGTTAATGGTTTTCTTGTCTGCTGTGCTAATGGCAGGCCCAATGGAAGACCTGATTGAAAATTCTGGGGGTTCTACGGAATACCCGGATAGCGATTTCCTGGTGCTTTTCGACAGTACCGTGGTTGATGTGCAGGAAACCGGCTTGAGTTATTTTCATACGCATCAGTTATTCAAAATTTTAACTCCTAAGGGTGCTCTCGATAAAAGAAATATCGAGTATGGCTACGATCCTCTTTCGGCTTATGTTGAGTTTCAGATGGTGAAAATCTACCGGAAGGATGGCTCAGTAGAAGAACTTGATCTTGCAAAAGTGCTTGATTATCCCGCGCCTGCACGTGCCATTTACTGGGGTGCCCGCGAGCAAATGATTGAAGTGGGGCGCTTGGAACCTGGCGATGCCGTGGAAGTAAAATTGTTTAAAAAAGGCTTTACTTATGCACTGCTGATGCAGGATGATGAAGAGCAATACATCCCACCCATGCGTGGTCATTTTTATGATATTATTCCTTTCTGGAGTGATCAGCCCATGTTAGAAAAAACCTATATCACCACAATTCCATCCAACAAAAAAGTGCAATACGAATTTTATCATGGCGAGTGTCAGTCATCGGTGCGCTTTGATGGCGACAACACCGTTTACAGTTTCACCAAGCGCGATATCATGCCCATGAAGCGTGAACCTAATATGGTGGGATTCTCGGATGTCGCCCCAAAACTTCTGCTTTCAACCAGCCCCGACTGGGAAGCCAAGTCGCTTTGGTTTTATGGTGTTAACGAGGATTATGGAAGTTTCGATCCCACACCTGAAGTCCAGGAATTTGTAAACGAATTGTTGAAAGATGCCAAAACAGAGGAAGACAGTGTTTCGATCCTTACCCACTGGGTGGCCGATAACATGAGGTATTCCGGCATTTCGATGGGTCCCGGCGAAGGATTTACCCTGCACAATGCTGAAATGAATTTTACTGATCGTTGTGGTGTATGTAAAGACAAAGCCAGTTTGCTGGTGGCATTTTTGCGTGCAGCAGGTTTCGAATCCTATCCGGCAATGACAATGGCCGGATCGCGCATTGAAGATTTGCCTGCCGATCAATTCAACCACAGTGTAACGGTAGTTAAGTTGGCTGACGGTGAATATCATTTGCTCGATCCAACCTGGGTGCCATTTGTCCGTGAGTTGTGGTCTAGCGCCGAGCAACAGCAAAACTACCTCATGGGCGTGCCGGGTGGTGCCGACCTGATGGTTACACCTATCTCGCCTCCCGAAAATCATTATTTGAAAATTAACGGAACTTCAGAGTTAAAAGCAGATGGAACACTCGAAGGTGAGTTTACGCTAACTGCCGAAGGGCAAACCGATGCTTCCATCCGGGGGATTTTTACCCGTGCCTATAAATCGGAATGGAACAAAAATGTGGAAAAGGAATTGTTGCGTATTAATCCGGCAGCAGAAATTGTTGAGCTTGAATATCCGGATAATCCAATTGATCACATGGCTGCTCCAATTTTAATAAAAATAAAATACCGCATTCCCAATTATGCTTTCGTCGGCGTTAATGAGATAGCTTTTGTGCCCCTTCTGGCAAATAATATCTTTAGCCGAGGGATGTCGCACATCTATCTGAACACAGGTGTTGATGAACGCAATTACGCTTTCCGCGACCGTTGCAGCCGCCTTGTCGAACTCAGCGAAACCATCACCATTCCCGAAGGTTACACCTATCTCAACGAAGTTGATGCCTCCGAATCGAAGGGCAAAGCAGCATCTTTCCAGGGCAATATCAGCCAACTTGGAAATACCATCGCTATGAAGCAAAAATTAGTTTTGGAAAAACGAATTTACGAACCCGAAGACTGGGCGGATGTAAGAGAAGCTGTAAAATCGCAGAAGAAGATGAAGGAGACACCGGTGGTTTTGGTGAAATAATTTAATCAGAATGATGGAATTAATTGATTTAAAAAAATAAAAATGATCCGTGCAGAGACAAGGCATGCCTTGTCTCAACCTAGCGAATCCAATTAAATTATTTCATCCATTGCATTATTCAAAGAGACATTAAAAACATTATAAAATGAAAAAAATAGTATCATTCATCGCATTTGTATTTCTAAGCATCACAGCTTTTCCACAATACCAATCCGCAGACGCTGTATTTGAAAAAATCACCAAGGAATACACCCTCAACGAGGATGGCAGCATGGAGTATCATTACTTCAAGCAACTGAAACTACAAAGTCATATGTCGTTTAACCGTTTATACGGAGAAACTTTCATTGTTTACAATCCCGATTTTCAGGAATTGAAGATCAACGAGGCTTATACAATTTTACCGGACAGCACAAGGCTAAAAACGCCCGATAATGCTTTTAATGAAGTGTTGCCACGATCGGCTGCCCATTCAGCTACCTACAACAATCTCCGCGAAATGGTAGTCACACATACCGGTACCGAAATTGGCGCAACCATTTACCTGGATTACACACTCACCACCAAAAAAGGCTACTGGCCTGCATTGATGGGCAACGAGGTGGTTCAGGAATCTTCGCCAGTAAAAGAAATGCAGATCATCGTCAATGTCCCCACAAATGTTGAGCTACAAAACAAGATGTTCAATTTGCGCACCGGGCCGGAAATCATTGTTAAAGGAAGTACAAAAGTTTATACCTGGAAATTTGGTGGATTAAAAGCTTCTCCAAAGGAAGGTTTCAGGGGGCAGTGCTTGCCGGGTACACCCAGATTGATTTTCAGTTCAGCCAAAAACATGGCCGATGTTAAGGAGTGGGTTGCCAGGAAACTGGAATCGAAAGGTGGTTCAACATCTGAATTGATCGCATTGGTTGATAAAATAAAATCCGAAGAAAAAGATGAGATAAAAGTAATGCTGGCCCTGCAGAAATATGTTGTTGAAGATATGGCCACTGATCATGTTTCCCTCGCCGAGGCAGGTTTTAATGCGCGTTATCCCGAGCAGGTTTGGCAAAGCAATGGTGGAAGCCAGTTCGAGAAATCGGTTTTACTGGCAACATTATTAAAACTTGCCGAAATCAATGCCGTTCCTGTATTGGCTGCACCACAAAAAATCTTCGATCCGAAAATTGGTGACCTTTTTATTTTTGAGGATGTTTATGTAAATGCCAGCACAAAAGGCCATGGCGATATCCTGCTTTCGGCTACACATGTCGATGACCAGGCCCTGCAATTTGAACTCGCTGGTAAGGTTTTAATTCCTCTTCAAAGAACCCGTGGTGAACTCAATGAAATAAAACTGAACCATGTTGAAAACAAAATTGATATGGAAGCAGAGATTCAAATTGATGACTCGTTGCACCTTAGCGGAACAGCGGAACTTGAACTATTACATGCAGTAAACCCGTTTTTAAAACTTTCGGATAATACAGATTCGTTTGCAAGTCTTTTGAGTGGAAACATTGTTTGCAAAAAAGAAGGTTCGGTTAAGCTTGTAAATAGCAATCCAGCCAAAACTGAGCTATC
>CAZBDF010000132.1:0-10371 GCA_964490385.1 uncultured Lentimicrobiaceae bacterium
CTCTCTCCTTAAAAAAACTTAATATCCAAAACCTGTTTGCAAAACATCTTACTTTTGCAAAAAAAATATTTCTTAATCAAAATCATTTAATGATGAGCGTTTTAGTTGACAAGAATTCCAAGATTGTAGTGCAGGGCTTTACCGGTAACGAAGGTACTTTCCATGCAGGACAAATGATTGCTTATGGTACGAATGTAGTTGGTGGGGTAACGCCCGGTAAAGGTGGACAACTTCATTTAAACCTGCCTGTATATAATACCGTTTCGGAATCTGTAAAAGAAGCTGGTGCCGATGTTTCGGTAATTTTTGTACCACCGGCCTTTGCAGCAGATGCCATCATGGAAGCTGCTGAAGCAGGAATTAAAGTTATTATTTGTATTACCGAAGGAATTCCAACAAAGGATATGGTCAAGGTTAAAGAATACCTTGCAGGGAAAGATACACGATTGGTTGGCCCAAACTGTCCCGGAGTTATAACTCCGGGTGAAGCTAAGGTTGGTATCCAGCCGGGATTTATCCACATGCCGGGCAAAGTTGGTATTGTTTCCCGTTCAGGCACCCTCACCTACGAAGCTGTTGATCAATTGACAAAAGTTGGCCTGGGACAGACTACAGCCATTGGAATTGGTGGCGACCCCATTATTGGGACCACAACCAAAGATGCTGTTGAATTGCTGATGAATGATTCAAAAACCGAAGGCATCGTTATGATTGGCGAAATTGGTGGAACCATGGAAGCGGAAGCGTCATATTACATTAAGGAACATGGCAATAAGCCTGTTGTAGGTTTTATTGCCGGTGCTACTGCTCCCAAGGGAAGGACAATGGGGCATGCCGGGGCGATCATTGGCGGAACTGAAGATACAGCAGAAGCCAAGAAAAAGATCATGCGTGAATGTGGAATCCACGTGGTGGATTCACCAGCGGATATTGGAAGAAAAATGGCCGAGCTATTGAAATAAGAATTTTAACCTGAAATACAAAACGGTTGGCCCTGAAAAGCCAGCCGTTTTTGCTTTAAAAACAATATGTAGGTGCCATCACAAAATTGATCCCGTACATATAGGGGATGACGATATGCAAATTGGAAAATTAAAACCCTGTCTCGCGGGCCAACATTGACCTATCCTGAATAATTCATGAATAAATAATGCTTTTGGATCAATAGCCCCGTCTTTTAAGGCGGGGATTGAAATATGCGACCTGGCGACCCTTGAAAATTTGAAAAAGTTTAAAAATAAAAAAATAAACTTTTTCAAATTTTCAAGGGAGGGTATCTGGTGTCAATCATAGACCCCGACCTGAAGGACGGGGCTATTGATATTTATAATATCAGTTTTCATGAATAATTCAGGCTAGTTTCAGCAGGGCGGCAAGGCAGATGCTACGTGAGAATAATTTCATATCTTAAACATGTATAAAGTGGATTTTAGTAGGCTAATAATAGGACTTCAATTTTAGATGGGAAGGCCACACAAATGGGAAGAACTGACGCAGATCAGCACGGATATAACGGATAAAAACATCCGTTCAACCAGTAAAAATCAGCGTCTAGTTTACGAAATTGACATCAAAAAAGCATTCGATTCTTTAATAGTTTACACCCCTACTTACGTGAGAAATTCTGATGTATTCGAGATTAATGCCTATCTGAATTTGATGCGGAAGAATAAGCAACTTGAATTTGTGGCTTCTTTCAAATAGCAATCAGTATAATTTATATTTTTGCACCTCTTTTAAAAATCAGATAAATCACTATAAAAATGCAAATTCCTTCAAAATACGACCCTTCACAAATCGAAGATAAATGGTATAAATGCTGGACAGACAAAGGTTATTTTAAGTCGGTACCCGACGATAGGGAACCTTACTGTATTGTAATTCCGCCACCAAATGTTACCGGTGTTTTACACATGGGCCATATCTTGAATAACACTTTACAGGATGTGTTGGTCCGTCGTGCCAGGATGCAGGGAAAGAATGCCCTTTGGCTTCCAGGGACTGATCATGCTTCAATTGCTACCGAGGCTAAAGTTGTGGCTAAATTGAAGGATGAAGGAATTGATAAGAGCGATCTTACCCGCGATGAATTTCTTGAACATGCCTGGGAATGGAAAGAAAAGCACGGTGGAATTATCCTTGAGCAACTTAAAAAATTAGGTGCTTCCTGCGATTGGGAGCGTACAAAATTTACCATGGACGAGAGCATGTATGAATCGGTGATTGATGTATTTATTGATTTGTACAACAAAGGCCTGATCTATCGTGGAGTTCGTATGGTGAACTGGGATCCAAGTGCGTTAACTGCACTTTCTGACGAAGAGGTGATTCACCGCGAGGAAGATTCAAAGCTGTATTACCTCCGTTACAAAGTTGAAGGATCAGAAGATGAATGGGTAACCATAGCAACTACACGCCCTGAAACCATTTTGGGCGATACCGCAGTTTGTATAAATCCCAATGATGAACGATTTAGGAATTTGCGTGGTAAGCAGGTAATCGTACCACTTGTAAACCGTATCGTTCCTATCATCGAAGATGAATATGTGGATATGGAGTTTGGAACAGGCTGCCTTAAAATTACACCTGCCCACGACATAAACGACTATGAAATTGGAATCCGCCATAAGCTGGATACCATCGATATTTTTAATGATAACGGAACACTCAACGAATCGGCTGAACTTTACATTGGCGAAGACCGCGATGTTGTAAGGAAGAAAATCGTAAAGGACCTGGAAGCTGCCGGAAACCTTGTTAAGATTGAAGACTACAAAAACAAGGTCGGCTATTCTGAAAGGACCCATGTTGCCATCGAACCTAAGTTATCGCTACAATGGTTCCTGAAAATGACTGAATTGGCCAAGCCTGCCCTTGAAGTGGTAATGGATGACACCATCCAGTTCCATCCGAAAAAGTTTAAAAACACTTACCGTCATTGGATGGAAAATGTCCGCGATTGGTGCATTTCGAGGCAATTATGGTGGGGACAGAGGATACCGGTTTATTACCTGCCCAACAAGGAAATGGTGATTGCCAAATCCATTGGGGAAGCTTACAAAAAAGCTATTGACACATATCCTGATCTTGCTGATTTAAAGATGGAAGATGTCAAGCAGGACGAAGATGTTTTGGATACCTGGTTTTCATCATGGCTGTGGCCGATATCAGTATTTGATGGGATCCGCAACCCTGACAATCCCGACATCAATTATTACTACCCAACTAACGACCTTGTTACTGCTCCCGAAATTCTTTTCTTTTGGGTGGCACGTATGATTATGGCCGGCAAAGAATACAGGAACGAAATTCCATTCAAAAATGTTTATCTCACCGGTATCGTTCGCGATAAGCAAGGCCGTAAAATGTCGAAGTCGCTTGGAAATTCCCCCGACCCTATAAAATTGATGAAGATATATGGCGCCGACGGTGCAAGGGTTGGAATGTTACTTACTTCGCCAGCCGGTAACGACCTCCCATTTGATGAATCATTGTGCGAACAGGGAAGGAATTTCAGCAACAAAATCTGGAATGCCTTAAGGCTTGTTAATATGTGGGAGGTGGACGAAACACTTAAACAACCCGACACAAGCAAAGTTGCCATCGAATGGTTTGATGCAAAGCTAAATGCAGCCTTAAAAGTAATCGACGATCAATATGCCAAATACCGTATTTCGGATGCCTTGATGGCCACCTACAAATTGATCTGGGATGATTTCTGCTCCTGGTATCTTGAAATGATAAAGCCGGCCTACCAACAGCCGATCGATAAAAAGACACTGGACCAAACCATTGTACTTTTCGAAAAACTCATGAAAATACTGCATCCTTTTATGCCCTTCCTTACCGAAGAGATATGGCATTTACTTAGGGACAGAAATGATGATGAACATATCATGATTGCCCCATGGCCGGAAAGAAAGCGCATCCACCATAAGATCCTCGATCAATTTGAATTTGCAAAAGAAGTAATCATTGCAATCAGGGGAGTTCGCGCAAGCAAGAATATTCCACATAAAGAAGCCCTTGAATTTTTCGTAAAGAAAAATATGAATGAAGTCCCTGATACTACCTGGGATGGACTGATTGCCAAGCTTTGTAATTTGTCAGTCATCGACTACGTTGACACAAAGGTGGACAATGCCATGTCGTTTGTCGTGAAATCAACTGAGTTTTATATTCCAATGGGAACACTGGTGGATGTGGAAGCTGAAATAAAGAAGATGGAAGAAGATATTGCTTATGCCAAAGGGTTTTTGAATTCAGTAATGAAAAAGCTTTCGAATGAACGCTTTGTTAGCGGGGCACCGGCGGCTGTTGTTGAAAATGAGCGGAAGAAACAATCTGATGCTGAGAACAAAATAAAAGTTTTACAGGAGCAAATTGATGCGCTGAAAGGTTAATAAATTCACCGAGAAATTCACCCGGTGACTTCGAGTCACCCGGTGAATCAACATGCCTTAGTCACCCGGTGAATCAAACATTATTTCGTAAAAACATATTCAACCAGGTTTGCCCCCATCTTCAATGCTTTGGTACGGGTTTCTTCGGAGTCTTTATGCACATCCCAATCTTCCCAACCATCACCCAAATCGCACTCAAACGAATAAAAACAAACAAGGCGGCCTTCGTAAATTAAGCCAAAACCCTGCGGGGGTTTATCGTCGTGTAAATGAATTTTTGGTAATCCATTTTTAAATGAATATTTCTGATGATAAACCGGGTGGTCGAAGGGCAGTTCGATAAAATCCAATTCAGGAAAAACCTTTTTCATCTGCGGCCTAACAAACTTATCCATTCCATAATTATCATCAATGTGTAGAAAGCCTCCTGCCAAAAGGTAATTCCTGAGATTTTTAGCCTCCTGTGTAGAAAAAACAACATTGCCATGGCCGGTCATGTGGAGTAAGGGATAATTAAAAATTTCGGGACTTCCAACTTCTACGGTTGCCGGATCAGGATTTATAGCCGTCCCAATATTTGTATTACAAAAGGATATGAGATTAGGCAATGAGGTCGGGTTGGCATACCAATCGCCACCACCATTGTATTTCAACAATGCAATTTGAACACTTCCTGCGGGCTGAAAAGCGACAAGCAACAGCACGGGAATAATAAAAATTAATACGGTATTTTTTATCGGATTACGTTTCATGCTTGATTCAATAGATTTATGGTATGGCATGCCACCAGGGCTGCTGTTTCGGTTCTTAAACGATTTTTGCCCAAACTTATTTGAAGATATGCCGATGAAATAGCAGCATCGACCTCCCGCTCACTAAAGTCCCCTTCGGGCCCAATGAGGACAATAGAATCCTTAGCCGGTAAACACAACGACTTTAAGGTTACAGTATTTTCCCGGTCAACATAGGCTATAAATTTTTGTCCATCGAAGTCATCTTCCATAAGGCCTCCAAAAGTAGTAAGCTGATTGAGCTTTGGCAGCCAGCATTGTTGCGATTGTTTGATGGCTGCAATCAGCACTTTATTTAACCTGTCCAAATTGATATGCAAACGTTCCGAATGATCACATTTTAAGGGCGTAATTTCATCAATGCCTATTTCGGTAGCCTTCTCAAGGAACCATTCAAAACGGCTGATATTTTTGGTTGGCGCTACTGCAAGATGTACTTTAAAAGGCCTTGGTTTAGGAATATGCCTGGTATTAATAATCTCTACCATGCACTTTTGTGGATGGGCATCAGATATCCTACATGAAAATAAGACACCTTTTCCATTGGTCAGAGAAAGGCTATCACCAGTTTTCTTTCGCAATACCTTTGTAATATGCCTGCTCTCTTCCCGGCTGAATAAAAAATCACCGGGCTGAACATCCGGGGAATAAAACAAGTCCATGCTACAATATTTTATTTGGGTCAATCATAAAAAAAACCTGCCCTAAACTGGGGCAGGTTTTTTACTGTCAAAATGTAATATTATTTCAAAACAATTTTCTCAATTTTTACCGAATTCTCTGTCCTTAACTCAATGAAGTAAATGCCTTTTGCATGTGATGACAAATCAAGCAGGGTGTTTTGCCCTAGAGAATTTGTATAAACAACCTGGCCATGGGTATTGGTAACCACCAAAGCAACAGTGTTGCTAATTCCATCAATATTAAATATCCCTGTTGATGGGTTAGGATAGATATTGAGTGATGACAATTCACCTTCACCTATTGCTGTTGGCCCTAATTTGAATTCTACAATCATAGACATCCCGCCAGCAACAAATTCTCCGTTGCTACTTGGCATCTCAGTACTATAAGTTGCTGTAAGTTTATAAACAATACCATTCCTATTGAGTTTAAAGTTCAGGTAATCGCCTTCAAGCAATCCATCTATCACATCAGTATATTCATCGTTACCATAGGCAGGAAGGAATAAATTCGAGCCATCTCCTTTAAATTCAGTAAGACCTACACAAGTTCCTTCGGTATTAAATACGCCAATAACATCACCATTTTCAAAATTCTTCTGCGCATCAGTAGTAAGCGAAATGAAATGAACGACACCGGTATTTACCACATCATTCCATCCATCTACTCTTGTAACTTGTGGTTGTGGTGGAATTACGGGTGCAGGGCTCATGATAGGCATGTCAAAAGTATATGAACTTGGGTTAATCATGCTGATCACATATGCATAATCAGGGTACAACCATTCAAGGTCATTTAATCCCCCACCAGGCCAAATCAAGTGGTTAGTATGAATATCAAATATCAGGAGCATATCATTGCCCAAAGCAGTTGCAACATCCTGAGCACTTACGGGTACAGTTACCCTAACAGGCAGGTAGCTTGCGCCAAGCGGCAGGTTAACAGTTTTGTTTGGGGTTTCTGTTCCATAAATGATGGTGGTGTCTGCAATATCCATTTTAGTTTTGTATCCAAAAATGGTATTCATGTCGCCAATTGTATTGATGGTTTGTGATGGCCACCAAATTCCATAAGGGTTCTGCCTTACAGCGATGGTCATGTTTGGCTCAAATTTACTAAATACATCTTCAATATTAGCACTTCCACTTGGATCCATATAGAGTGAAGCACCACTCCAACTGTCGCGGATATCGAAAACTTGTACTTGTTGGATCAAAATTTCCAGGTTGCCAAATTCACCATCGTTTCCATAAACTGCAGCGTAATAAGTTCCTCCAGGGATATATTCGAATAATAAACCAGACTGCAGTAACATCGGGGTACATAGTTCTGAGTCGTCATTGTATGCAATAGCTCCCTGTAAGAAAACGTCGTCAATGGGCAGTGTTCCATTAAAATTGGCACAATCCTCATAAATGGCCAATTGTGTATTGAAATCGGAGTTACAAACATCAACAATAATATCCATGGTATAGGGCACGTCAAATTCAAACCACCGTACATCAGTTTCACGCACTAAAGCATTAGCAAGTGCAGGATCGTTAACAGCACCATAATCAATTGCATTCTCACATAATGAACCTGGACGGATCAATGGTGTCGCGCACAAGATGTTTGAAGCTGGCGATTCTTCCCCATTTTCAAGAATTTGGGTAACATAATAGCACCACTCATCCCCACCGGGATAGATTTCATCAACATACTCATTTCCAATAATCCCTTTAGCAATCCAGATAAACTGGGTGCCTGGTGTATCCATCCTGCGATACATGTTGTAGGTAGGAACATATGTTCCACCGTTCTGGTAAGCTGTAACAAAACCTTCGAAGAAGTGTGGGTCCAGGCCATAACCATCACCTTCAACGTAGTAATCCAGCATGTATGGTCCGATAGCTCCCCCAGCAATTGTAACTTCTACTGTGAAATTGATTTCTTCAGGTGTAGTAGAAGAGTAGAAATACTTACCACCTTCTTCCCAATAAACTTTTTGTCCATCAAATTGTGCAGCTATTTCGAAGCTGGGACCAGGAAATAGTCCCGGAAAATTAGAAGCACTAACAATTGTAAATTCCGGAGGGAAGACAATTTCGCAATACCTGCCCCATTCAACATCTGGAGAGAAAATAGATAGCGTAAACTCCATATCCATAGTTGTCCCTGGTATGTATTCGTTGTTTATGAGAATCTCACCCATTAAAGTCCTTTCACCTTTTGGTGGTGCAATTGGATCCCAGGTTAAGGATACTTCTTCAACATCAACAACAGCAGTTAGTAATACTGGTGCATCAAGTGGGTCAATCACAAACTGGACATCAGTAATATTTCCATCGGTAACAACAATGTTATTTTTTGTTGCTGAAGAATAGTTAACATCAAAGCCATCAGCAGTAACACTGTAGGTTCCCACGGGAACTTCAATCAGGCAAAGGCCCAAAGCATTTGTGGTTTTTGAATAATAATCGCCAGCAGTAACTTTTACCCCCGCAATTCCAACAGCAACATCACTACCAAGCACTTCAGCACTAATGAACCCGGTTTCAATATCAATAACTTCTACAGTAGCAATATAATCAAATCCCCCACCCGTACATGGATAGTTATCATAATCATTTGGTGCCACCATGAAATAATAGATACCTATCGGGAGTAATGCACTTTCAATAAATCCATCGGTGCATTGTACTAATTCATCCCAGTTGCTAAAGAATGAAACTACATTATTACAACCAGGTACACCAAGTTCAATTTGTCCAACAAGGCCAAAAACAGTTGGCCCTTCTGTATTCACACTAAAGCGGATATTTGCCGGGCTGGTAAGGACAACCTTAAACCAATCAGTATCCCGTGTACCATCAAATGACCATAAATTCCCACAAACTACATCGCCATCATTCATATTTGTAAATGCAGGAGTAGGCATGTTACATCCACCATTGATGTCATCGCCGCATGGCTCGTTTTCAGGAGTGCTGCCTGGTGGGCAAGGAATATCACACATAACGTTTTCGTAAATTGTGAGGTATCCTTCACCGGATTCACCAAACCATCCACCGATCTCAATTTTATAAACATTGCCCTGAATAACAGGTACAGATGCTTGTGATTGTAGGTCGCAATAATCGTCATTACATTCAAGCATGGTTACGGGAGGGCAGGTAGCACCATCAAAAACACCAAGCTGGGTGTCAAATTCACTTCCGCATAAACTTATAAGAGCATCACCAGTGAATGTAGGCGTATAGTCATACCAAATGTTTGCTCCATCTGTACAATCTCCATCGTCGGTAGCCAATACTGTGGAGAATGGCATGTTTGTAACCTCTTCAATTGCGATGGCATCGGCACAGTTATCATTTGCAACTGCTGTAACTTCCGTAATGCTAAGGTCAAAATTAGGAAGAGATTCAGGCATTGGCCAGGTATCAACGATAATGTAATAAACACCCGGGTCAAGATCAACAGTAAATCCAATGGGGCTGGCACCACCATTATAAAGGTCATAGGCCAGGCCGAGACAAACGCCCTCGAAGCCACAATCATCAGACAATGCCATGCCCGTGTGTGCTGTTCCCTTAGGATCCATTTCAACATAAAGGCTCATTCCTGTTAAAAGTGTCAATTCGTAGATAATGTCTTCACCACCGTCAAAATCATTTAAACAAGTTTGATCGTAATTATTTCCTCTTCCAGTGGTAAACTGAGCTACAACACTGTAAGGGATAGAAGGGATAAGGATTGGCGCGCTGCAATCATCACCAACTGCACGCGTCCCTCCCTCAAGTTGATGGGGAACATGAATGGTTGGTCCATGCAACTGCTGGATCAGCTCCATTTTGTCAATTTTGGTTGTTCCGGTTTGGTTAACCATGCTTTGTTGCGCAATCAGCGATGATGCAAACACCATCACGGTTGCAAGAAGAAAGAACTTTGTAAAGGTTTTCATATGATCTTAATTTAATTAATGATTTAAGTTTCAGTATTTTATTTTTTTCGTTCTTAAAGAACTGTATCTCTAAAGTAGAAATAGAAGATGCACTCCTTATAAAAACATTTGCAATTATAAGGAATAAAATCAGTTTTTCAAAGGCATTTTATTGATTTTTACAAGTTTTTACTAATAAGCGTCAATAATACTGAGAATACGAATGTAGGCCACACCAATCATTTGTTGGTGATAACAACAAAAAACCTCACCAAATTTATTTATATTTCCAGTGAGGTTTCTTTATGGGGTGTACGACAAATCCCCACCACGACCCCTAAATCCCAAAGGGATTTTCCAAAATTTCTATTTTTCGCATTCCTTTCAGGCCAACCTCGCCGGCAAGGCAGGGAATTAAAAAGTCAAGTGAAAAATTGAAATTTTGGAATCTGTGCAATTTGTCGTGTACCCTTCTTTATTAAAAGGTACAAAAAACCAATACTTAATCTAAATTTTCCTGTAACTAATCAATTTGTTAAAACGCTTAATCAAATCGTTTATCCCCTACGGG
>CAZBDF010000133.1:0-10356 GCA_964490385.1 uncultured Lentimicrobiaceae bacterium
CAAAGATTTCAACTATTTAAAATGAGTATATATTTTTATATAAAAGCATTGTAATTAGGATTGTTAAAAAATGAAAGGTTTTTTTCTCGAAAAAGCAATCACTTATACAAAAGAATGTATTTACCTTTGATGCCATAAAATTAAAGTCAACCAAATGACGAATAAAAAAGACACAGTTACTGAATTAGAAGAGGTGGTCATCAGGTTTTCGGGCGACTCAGGCGATGGGATGCAGCTAACCGGTTCTCTATTTTCAGATACTTCAGCTTTGCTGGGCAACGACCTTGTCACCTTTCCAGATTATCCGGCCGAAATCCGTGCACCGCAGGGTACTGTTGGTGGGGTGTCCGGATTTCAGGTCCATTTCGGTCGTGCCCAGGTAAATACCCCCGGCGATTATGCTGATGTTTTGGTGGCCATGAACCCGGCAGCTCTTAAAGCCAATACCAAATGGGCAAAACGCGGAGCTACCATCATCATCGACATCGATAGTTTTACCGAGAAAAACCTTGAGCGTGCCGGTTGCGTTAAAGATCCCTTGGGCCAGTTAGGGTTTAATGATTTTAATATCATTAAGGCACCAATAACAACACTAACCCGCGAATCATTAAAAGGTTTGAACCTTGATGCTAAGAGTATTCTGAGGAGCAAGAATATGTTCGCATTGGGCATGGTTTATTGGTTGTTTCACAGGCCTTTGGAGTTTACACAAAAGTTTTTAGAAGATAAATTCAAGAAAATTCCCATCGTTGTCGAGGCAAATAAGATTGTGCTTAAAGCAGGATATTATTATGCCGAGACCATCGAAGCATTGCATCCATCATACAGCGTTGCCCCGGCAAAAATTGAAGCAGGAACTTATCGCAACATTAATGGGAATACTGCTACGGCATGGGGCCTAATTGCTGCTTCCGAAAAGGCTAACTTACCTTTGTTTTTAGGGTCATACCCGATTACACCGGCGAGTGAAATTTTGCAGGAGCTTTCAAAACGCAAAGATTTAGGGGTTAAAACCTTTCAGGCTGAAGATGAAATTGCTGGAATTTGTACTGCCATCGGGGCGAGTTTTGCCGGACACCTTGCTGTAACCACTACTTCGGGACCAGGTCTTTCTTTAAAAACTGAAGCAACTGGTTTAGCTGTCATCACCGAACTTCCGCTGGTTATTGTAAATGTGCAGCGTGGCGGACCATCAACCGGACTTCCTACAAAAACGGAACAATCAGACCTTTTGCAGGCGCTGTATGGCCGACATGGAGAAAGCCCATTGGTTGTGCTTGCTGCCAGTTCCCCAAGCGATTGTTTTAAGTATGCTTTTGAAGCGTCCAAAATCGCCCTTGAGCATATGACACCTGTTATTCTCCTTACCGATGGTTTTCTTGCGAATGGATCAGAACCCTGGAGAATTCCAGATATGGATAAGTTTCCAGCCATCAAAGCACCAATCGTTAAGGAAGGCACTGAAGATTATCAACCCTATCAAAGGCTCGATAAGTCGATGGTTAGGGGCTGGGCCGTGCCAGGTACAAAAGGTCTTGAACACCGGATTGGCGGACTGGAAAAGATGGCCGTTACCGGAAGTGTATCCTATGTTCCCGAAAACCACGAGGTAATGACCTATGAACGCGAAGAAAAAATAAATCGCGTGGCGGATGTCATACCTGACTTGAAAGTGCTTGGTGACAACGAAGGAGAATTGCTGATGATTGGATGGGGGGGCACTTATGGTCATCTCTATACAGCTTATCGCGAATTGAAAAAAGAAGGTGTTAACCTTAGTTTTGTTCATTTTAATTACATCAAACCATTGCCAAAAAATGCGCACGACATCTTAAAAAGATTTAAAAAGTTGTTGGTCTGTGAGCTTAATATTGGACAGTTTGCTAATTATTTACGTATGAAATTTCAGGACCTTTCATTTCAGCAGTATAATAAAATACAGGGGCTTCCCTTTACAGTTATTGAATTAAAAGAAAAAATTATCAGTACTCTTGAGGAGAAATAAATTATGTCGGAAATAAAAACATTAACTCCAAAGGATTTCAAAAGTGACCAGGAGGTCAGATGGTGCGCCGGATGCGGCGACCATGCGGTATTAAGTTCGGTTCATAGGGCTATGGCTGAACTGGGATACGCTAAAGAAAACTATGTTGTAATATCTGGAATCGGGTGTTCTTCGCGCTTTCCCTATTATATGAACACATATGCTTTTCATAGTATTCATGGGCGTGCTGCTCCAATTGCATCCGGGGTAAAAACTGCAAATCCTGAGCTGAGTGTTTGGGTTGTTACCGGTGATGGTGACTCAATGGCTATTGGTGGAAATCACTTTATACATGTTCTCAGGCGAAATATCGATCTGAATATTATTCTGCTCAACAACCAGATTTATGGTTTAACCAAAGGACAATATTCACCAACGTCAAAACTTGGCCAGATAACTAAAACCTCACCCTACGGAACAATTGAGCCTCCCTTCCATCCTTGTGAACTCGTGATTGGTGCCCAGGGTAAGTTTTTTGCCAGATCTATTGATAACAACGTGAAATTAACTACGGAAATTTTGCTTGAAGCCGAAAAGCATAAAGGAACTTCGCTTGTTGAGGTGCTTCAAAATTGTGTGATTTATAACGACAAAACCTTTGGATATTTAACTGACAGAGAACACAAGAAGGATAGGCAAATAGTCTTAAGACATGGAGAACCAATGATTTTTGGTAAAGATATGGATAAGGGTATCATATTAGATGGATTGAAACTTAAAGTGGTTAAACTTGGTGAGGATGGGCTTACTGAGAAAGATGTCCTGATTCACGATGCCCTCGAGCCAAATCCAATCGTCCACTTGTTATTAGGCAATATGAACTATCCCGATTTTCCCATTGCATTGGGTGTTATAAGATCGGTTAAAGCTGATACCTATGAGGTTAACCTTGATAAACAAATAGCTGATGTAAAGGCTGCCTCACCTATAAAAACTATAAATGATTTGCTGCACAGTGGCAATATTTGGAAGGTCTAATTTTTTGAAACAAATAATAAAGCCCCGATATCCTTCGATGTCGGGGCTTTATAGTTATGTATGAGTTGTTTTAGAACATATATTTTAGGTTGATCCCAATAAATGGCCCGGTCAGATTAATTTTCTCTTCAATGGTTATTATTTCTGCATCAGGATCATCGGGGTCGATTTTATTAAACTCCTGCGTATAGCTTCCAAATTTGTACCTGAATTCTAGATCCACAGCAAAATTGTCAGATAATTTTGCCTCTAAGCCGACAATCCCATTTCCAAGGAAAGTTGACCCACCTTTGGGGTCAGGATTATCTAATTGCTCGAAGTTTAACTTATTCTGGATAAAAGTATATTCACCACCTAAGCCCACATAAGGAGTGATAATTGAAAATCGGATGGGTTCAATTTGATATAGTACATCTAAACTAATTGGAACACCTGTGATCAGTAGTTTCGTGTTACCAAAACCCTGTAAATCATCTTCAGCTGTCGATTGCCAGTATCCAATAGCAATTTGCCCATGAAGGTTCTTTACAATTTGTACATCAAAAAACCCCCTTACACTGATCGCCCCGTTAAAATCCGCATTCTTAAACATTGAATTTTCTTGCCAGTAATCAAGAGATGGATTATACCAACCCAACGAAATACCCACTGAGCTGGTCGTAAATGTGGATTTTTCTGTATCCTCCTGTGCAGTGATATTTGTGGTACAAAAACCAATGAATATAAAGATTGCGGTTAGTTCCAGGTAAATTATTGCATTTCTCATTTCTGAAAACGTTTTGGTTATATTGTTCGTGGCAAAAACATTTTTGTTATAAAAAAAGCATGAAGTCAATCAAACTGATTAACTTCATGCTTTATAAATATTTTTAGGCTACGATTAATTTCCGCCGCCCTGGTCGTGGCAATAGTATTCCGTAACCATCCATTGGAATTTGTTTTGAGGAATATCTATTGATCCTTGATAAACTCCGGCATAATCGAATACTTGATAATTAACAATACGGCAACGCGCATCTAAAACCTGTGCCCACTGAAAATGTGGTCCTACGCATTTGGTGTCTTTAACCTTCAGATTGATATTATAACCAAATGAAATAAGGTTAGTGATTAAGGCAGTCGGGTTAACAGAATAAACGAAAACACCACATGCTCCGGCACTACAAGTATCAGATTCAGAAACATATTGCCATTCACTCCATCTTACGGTGTTTTTCACAAGCCTGTAACCGGTAAATGCGTACCAATCTGAGAAGTGAGGCATCTCAAATGATGCTACTGTCCTGTCTTGGTTCATGTCAGCTTCAATTTGCTCCCAGTTACCAGTTTCGTCATCATAAGTACCAAAATACAATGGTGCACCATCAGTAACTGCCGGAATATTCACCGGAATATTAATCGTTGGTAAAGCGTTTTCAGGAAAAGTAAGGTCAGGTGAAAAATTATATCCTTTAACAATTACCCGCTCACCAAGAATCTTCATGTCGCCATGCTTGGCAGGTGGTTGAATGAAGGATACAGCAATATCCTGATCATTTTGCAGCGCTCCATAGGGAAAATCTATGGTAGTTTGCTGCTCAAGATCATTTTCAACTGTTAACATTGTTCCCTGAGGAGATACAGTAGAAGACTCCGATTTTTTACTCAAATAGAACTGCTGCTGAGTAACTGAAGAAACATTTTCCTCCTCGGACTGTTCAATATTAATCATAATGTTTTCCGCCAAATATCCATTTTTGGATGCAGTAACTACATAATCACCTTCCAAACTACTGGAAATGGTAAGTGTCCCTGCTTCATTATCAAATTCCTCAACAGTACCATCGGGTAAAATTACCTTAACATCATAACCTTGAATAAGGCCGCCATCATCGCCGTCAAAAACAGCTAATTTCAATTGGCTGGACGTATCTGGGTTTGGGGTAGGCCAGTCAGAGGACTCAACGTTTTTACACTGATTGAGGCCAAACACCAATGCAATTGCAACAGCAACTAGTGGAAATAAGCGCAAGTTAAATTTAGTTTTCATTTTTACTCCTTTGTTTATTGATTTTTATTTTCTGGATTCAAAAGTATAATATTTTTATTAATTCCCTAATTATTTGATTCTTTATTTGATCGGGATTAAAATCTAAAAATAATTCATGAAGTCTGTGTCCTGTTTTGTACATTATGCCTGCCCTGAGAAAACCCTTTGCCCTGTACTCCCAATTGAACCTATGGGAAGGCCTGATCCCAGCGTATTTTAGTTTCATGTATTTCTTTGGTGGCAAGGGAATTACAATATTGAATCCTCCATTGAATCCCCCATTGATTTCACCGGATGCTACCAGTGCATAAAAGCCAATATCCACTTCACCAAACTGCCTTACAACATCAAATCTTACCCCTAAACTATTGTACAAAAAATTTCCGGCTTGCAAAGTGCCTGTTAAATCAAACGGCAAATACCGGTACTCTAATTCAAGCAAGGCTGTCAGGTAATTTTCATAATCCAGATATTCGGTCCAGTTGCCGGTGTATGAATATCCTGTAGTATAGCCTACATTAGCCCCAATTCCAAATTGACCGTTTGCAATATTTTTTCGGATTTCGAGATTTAAACCAGCCCTGTTTTTATCAAAAAAACCTGCAGTTGCATCAAGGTAAAAATCATCTTCCAGCCTTACAAATTGATTTAAGGTAATATTCCCTGGCCTTACTTCCTTACCTACTGTGTCAAAATAAAAATCGTTTTGAAGCGGTATAATCAATTGACCTTGAAACGACAAACCCTTGGTGAATTGGATATTCAATTCAGGGATCAGGTTAATGTTTGATTGAACCGGGTTGTCAAAATTCCCAAATTGGGTTTTAATTTGAGGAATAACCACGATATCTGGTTTAAACACCGAGGGATTTTCTCCCTTTTTCTCCTTCAACAGGTTAAACTCTGAAATATAATTTGTTGTAACCAACATTCGGGCATTAAATTCCTCCATATCAATTACCTGATTTTTCAGGTTATCATAGTCCTGAGAATTTACCCGGATCAATAGCATAGGAACTTTCTGGTAAAGTAGGATTAGATTAAAGTCAATAGGCTTGCTTTGCTGAAAATTTTCACCAAGCTTTAATAAAACTTCAGCAATTGCCCGGCCATTATCCCGGTAACGTCTATTTTCAAATGCAACTACAATCAAAGTATCATTTAATACAGAACTGACATTTTCAAATCCATCCTTGATAAGCAAATTGTTAATAGCATAAGAGTTGATTGATTGTTGAGCGTACAAATTCTCTATCCCAATGATCAGAAACAGAACAACATGACAAAGAACGAAAAATGCTGGCTTAAAAATTTTCCTCCTCAAACAACAATTCTCCATTACATAAAATTCTCCATTGATGTTGAATTGTTTGTTTTGTTAAGCGAAACATTTTTGCAAACATACGGCAAAAATGTGCAAAATCCAAAAAATTTGTATATATCATCGTTAAAAAAGTTTAACGCTTTTTTGCCGACTGGAAAGGTTTATCCGAAGACCATCCTGTTTTAAATAGGATATTGAAATAAAAAATTTACGTTATATTGGTTCAATTGGGTTTTGTTATTTTATTAACACAGCAATCAATTTATTTGTCATGGATGTTGCAGGTAATTAGGTGTAAAAAAAATTTATTATTAAAACATCGTAATTTTGTGGAATGTTAAAAAACGGATTTCTGGAATTCATTAAATCACAAAAACTATTTTCCAAAACCGAAAAGACACTACTTACGGTAAGTGGCGGGATGGATTCGATGGTTATGCTCGATTTATTTGCGAATTGTAATATGGTGTTTGGAGTTGCCCATTGCAATTTTAATTTGAGGGGAACAGAAAGCGATCGGGATAGCCAGTTTGTAAGGGATTATGCCCATAATAATGGCATTCAATATTTTGAAAAGTCATTTGAAACCAAAGAATTTGCTGCGAAAAATAAGTGTTCTATTCAGGAGGCAGCTAGATTCTTGAGGTATCATTGGTTCGAAGAACTTTGCAAGGACGAGGGATTTCACTATTATGCAACTGCCCATCATTTCGATGACCAGATTGAAACATTTTTCATCAACCTGTTTAGGGGAACCGGCGTGAGCGGGCTTAGGGGGATTTTACCAAAAAATGGAAAATGTATCAGGCCATTGTTATTTGCTACTCGAGGTGATGTTGAAGAATATGCTTCGAAACACAATGTTCCCTTTCGGGAAGACAGCTCCAATGCAAGTGATAATTATTTACGAAACAGGATCCGGCATCATATTTTGCCGGCACTTGCATCCGTGAAGCCCGATTATAAAAATGGCTTCAACAAAACACTTCAACTTTTATCAGGAACTGAAGAATTTATTGATGGTGAGATCGGCAAGCTCAAAAAGCATCTTTTTCGTAATGAAGATGATCATATCCTTATTGCTATCGAAAAACTCAAAAAACTGCCTCAGATCGAGTTTTATCTTTTCGAACTCTTAAAACCCTATGGATTTAGTGAAGATACCCTGCGTAAAATTCCAACGGCTTTTAATAAAACCCCGGGCAAAGTATTCTTCTCTAAAACTCATCAATTATTGATCGACAGAGATAATATAATTATTAGTAAGATTGAAGCGTTTAGCCCTGAGAGTTTTTGGATTGAACCCGGCCAAATTGAAATTGATTCCCCCATTAAATTGGTTTTTGAAAACATTACCACTAATAAAAACTTCGTAATTGACCCCGACAAAAATTTTGCACACTTGGATTTTGAGAAGCTTGAATTTCCATTACAATTGCGGAAATGGGAAAAAGGAGATTATTTCCATCCCCTGGGCATGAAAGGGCGAAAAAAAGTTTCAGATTATTTTATTGATCAAAAATATTCTTTGATCGACAAGCAAAAAGCATGGCTCCTCGTTTCAGGAAATAGTATAGTATGGATTGTAGGCCAAAGGATTGATGGCAGGTATAAAATTGATCATCAAACCAAAATCATTTACAGAATTTCCTTGAAATAAATTCCGATTATATTATTAATTTCACACTTAAATTTTTTATTTAAAAATCATTATAAATTACTCATTTCTAATTTTATCAAGCTAAATCCCAACTTAGCTAACATCTAATTTATTATTTTTGCGCCCATTCATTTTTACCGGCTTCACATATTGCCAGGTCAAAATGAGGAATTTCATTTAAAATATCAAAAAATGATAATAAGTAGATAGGTTTGATTGTTACCTAATCTTATTCAATACATCTTACTATGAAAAAGTCTCATACTACTACACTGTTTGCCAACATGAAAAAATTGAGTTCATGGCTTCAGGTTTTTCTCCTCTTTACTTTTCTAACAATAGCTGCACAAGGTTTTTCGCAGGTTCTTGAACCCGTGAAATGGAAATACGAAAGCAAGCTATTGAGTGAAAATGAAGCCGAATTAATCTTTACGGCTACCATCGATGACCACTGGCATTTATACTCTCAAAACATTCAGGATGGCGGGCCAATTAAAACTTCCTTCTTTTTTAACAGCCTCGAAGGGATTGAATTTCTTGATGAAAATGTGAAAATTCAGGAGGAAGAGGGTTTTGAGCTGGGGAGCAAACTTTACAGGGTGGTATTTAATGAAGCACCCAAACCCGAAGAAGAGAACGACCCCAATTTCAATATGCTGCTGAAGTATTTCAGCCATGAAGCGGTGTTTACACAGAAGATTAAATTGAGCAGCGATAGTCCTTTGAAGTTGGATGGTTTTCTGGAGTTTATGTGCTGCGATGATGAGAAGTGTTTACCTCCAACTGAGATGGATTTTGAGTTTGAATTTAATGAAGGGGATGCTTCAATTGTATTGGAGACTGATGGCAAGCTTGCTGATGACAGTGGTCTTTGGTGGCTATTTTTCATTTCATTTGGAGCAGGTCTTCTTGCGATACTAACACCCTGTGTTTTCCCAATGATCCCCATGACGGTAACCTTCTTTATGCATGATAGCGACAATAAAAGAAAAGCAAAATTCCAGGCACTGGTTTATGGCTTTTCTATCATCGCTATTTATACCATTATTGGAACTTTAGTTGCTGTTACACTCGGTGCTAACTTTGCCAACTGGCTTAGTACACACTGGCTGCCCAATGTACTGTTCTTCCTGATATTTGTATTTTTTGCAGCATCATTTCTTGGTATGTTTGAAATAACCCTGCCAAGCTGGATGATTAATAAAACCGATAAGCAAGCAGATAAAGGCGGATTTACCGGAGCCTTTTTCATGGCTTTTACTTTGGTGCTTGTATCGTTTTCATGCACGGGCCCCATTGTGGGGGCAATTCTTGTCAAGTCCGCTGGTGGTGAAATACTCGAACCTATTGTTGGTATGTTTGGCTTTTCACTGGCATTTGCCTTGCCATTTTCATTGTTTGCATTTTTTCCATCTTTGCTGAGCAACCTGCCAAAGTCCGGTGGATGGCTCAACTCCGTGAAAGTAGTGCTTGGTTTCCTCGAACTGGCGCTTGGATTAAAATTCCTGAGTATCGCTGACCAAACCTACCACTGGGGAATTCTCGACAGGGAAATTTACCTTGCTTTCTGGATCGTAATCTTTACACTGATGGGGTTTTATCTCCTTGGAAAACTCAAATTTGCCCACGACAGCGACCTGCCATACATTAGCGTTCCACGGGCACTCCTGGCAATTATCACCTTTTCGTTTGTAATTTATATGGTTCCCGGAATGTTTGGTGCACCCCTTAAAGCGCTTTCAGGATATATGCCCCCTCAACAAAGCCACGACTTTGACATGAACCAGATTGTGAGGGATAATCTTAAAGTTGCATCCTTTTCGGGAGGGACGGATATGGAAAAACCGGATGAATGCGAGCGTCCCAAGTACGCTGATTTCTTGCATTTGCCACACGGGCTGGATGGATACTTTGACTACGAACAAGCTCTGGCTTGTGCTAAGGCTATGAATAAACCATTGTTTCTCGACTTCACCGGCCACGGCTGCGTGAACTGTCGTGAGATGGAAGCCAATGTTTGGTCGGCTCCTGAGGTTTTCAAAAGGTTGCGCGATGATTATATTGTCGTTGCACTTTATGTGGACGATAAAACTAAACTCCCAAAAGAAGATTGGGTTAAATCGAGTTATGATGGTAAAATGAAAAAAACTGTTGGGAAAGTTTATGCCGACCTGCAAATAACACGCTTTGATGTAAATGCACAACCCTATTATGTTTTGCTGGATACAGAAGGCGAAATGCTTGTTAATCCACGTGCCTACGATTTGGATGTGGATGAGTTTGTCGATTTTCTTGATAAAGGTTTGGACGAATTTCAAAAA
>CAZBDF010000134.1:0-10343 GCA_964490385.1 uncultured Lentimicrobiaceae bacterium
AACTTATGTATTATCTTAAAAATAGCAGTAAAATTATGACAAAAACAGTTTATTTTTTAGCAGTAATCGTTATGCTACTCATTGGTTTTTCGTGTGCCAATAAAAACGAATCTACTAAAAACCCAGAAAGCTTATCTACACGGATTTCCGAAAAAGAAGCCGACACGGTTGATGCAACAAATGACTTTTATGATAATGCAGAAACCTATCCCCTGCAATTGAATAAACTTGAAGTAGTTGGAGAAATTACAAATCCCGGTGAGATAAATTTTTCGGAATTGCCTTTGCATAGTGTAATTGTAAAAGAAACCGTATTAGGAGAAGATGGCGATACTTTTACAGGGGCATTTCGCTACGATGGCTACTCGCTCTATGATATTTTAAACGAACGCCACCTGGACAAAAAGAATGCAAATGATTTCAAGCCAATCATCGATTTATTTGTTGAAATTGAAAATGATAAAGGCGAAAAAGTTGTAGTAAGCTGGGGCGAAATATTTTATCCAAACCATTTGCACGAAATAATTATCGCGACTAAAGTGATGAGGATCGTCCCCTCCAAAACAAACGAATTATGGGAATTGCCGGTGAATAACAAACTTGTTGTTTCGAGCGACCTGATTACAGAAAGGAACATTAGCAGCCCGACAAAAATTACAGTTAAATCCTATGATATAGATCTCGAGGTAGAAAAGGGAAAAGATCCATTATTCTCACCCATGGTAGATATTTATTTGGAAAACAAAAAGTTTGAAACGCTGTCCAAAAATCCTACTTCAATACCTGAACAAAGTCTGCATACCATATTTTATGGTAGGGGACGGGGAATACATAGTACGCAACCCTTTACAGGCATTAGTTTAAAAAACTATTTTGAAGGGAAGATACCACAAACACAAAAAGCCATGCGTGAAGGAATTTTTGTTGTTGCCGCCGACGATGGTTATAGAGGTGTGTTTACATATAGCGAGTTGTGCAACAGGAACGACCAGGCAGAAGTATTGCTGCTATGCCGGCCAGATGTTGAAACTGATGGAATATTCCGTTTGTTCCCCAGCTGCGATTTCTTTTCCGACCGTGCCATTAAAGGAATCAATGCCATCCATTATTCCGAAAATTAAAAGTAATTACAGAAATGCTGCTTAAAAAACTGATTTCCTGCTTAGTTCTTATTGCCGCTATTTTTTCATGCAATTCACGCGGTGGGGGGCGCGAAGAATTGATCATCTTTCATGCAGGAAGTTTGTCGGTACCTTTTAAGGAAATTGTCGCAGAATATCAAAAGGAAAATCCCGGTGTAACAATTTACATGGAATCAGCTGGGAGCAGGCAATGTGCCCGCAAGATTACTGACCTGGACCGGCAATGCGACATTATGGCTTCGGCAGATTATAAAGTAATCGACAACTTGTTGATACCGGATTATGCAGATTGGAATATAAAATTTGCGGCCAATGAAATGGCCATTGTTTATCATGAAAAATCGCGCTCCAGCGACCAAATAAACGCGGATAACTGGTTTAAGATATTAATGAAAAAAGATGTTATTTTCGGACGATCGAACCCTGATTTTGACCCTTGTGGGTACCGGTCGGTTTTAACAATAAAGCTGGCCGAAGATTTGTATAAGCAACCCGGGCTGGCAAATAAAATGCTTGAAAAAGACTTGAATTTCATCCGCCCGAAAGAAGTGGATTTAATCGGGTTGCTGGAAACGGATGTTATCGACTACATCTTTTTATACCGTTCGGTTGCTGAACAACACGGCTTAAAATACCTGCTGTTGCCCGACAGTATTAACCTCAATAATCCCGATCTGGCTGATTACTACGCAACAGTAAATGTGGATATTACAGGGAAAAGGCCAGGCGAAACCATCCGTAAAAAAGGGGAAGCAATGGTGTATGGCTTAACCATTATCAAAAACTCACCAAATAAAGAAAATGCTATAAAATTTCTCACCTACTTATTATCAGCAGAAAAAGGAATGGCAATAATGGAAAAAAACGGGCAACAATCATTAGTCCCTTCACCAACAAAAACCTTGAATACAATTCCAATAGAACTTAAGCCATTTGTTGCCGAAGATATTCGTGAAACTACTGTTCAATAAGATAAGACGTGAAGAACAGCTTTAACATATTAAACCTTGTTTTACTTTTCCTTGGCAGTTTGGCTTTGTTATTTATTGTGGCACCAATTATAGGAATGTTTTTAGACACAAGCCCCAATGAATTATTTGAAACAACCCAGGACAAGGAAGTCCAACAAAGCATCTGGCTCACCCTTTCGGTATCCTTTGTCTCAACAATTATTTTTGCCATAGCAGCCATTCCACTTTCTTTTTTGCTTGCCAGAAAAAATTTTTTTGCAAAACGATTTGTATTGGGAATCATTGACCTGCCGATAGTAATTCCTCATTCAGCCGCGGGGATCGCTATTTTGGGATTTATCTCCCGCGATTCGGTAATTGGCAAGGTAGCAGCTGACTTTGGGTTAAACTTTGTTGGGAATCCAGCAGGTATAGCCATAGCAATGGCTTTTGTTAGCATCCCTTATTTAATTACTGCTGCCCGCGATGGTTTTGTCGCTATCCCCGAAAGACTTGAAAAGGCAGCGTTAAACCTTGGTGCTTCACCGACCAGGGTATTTTTTAAAATTTCGCTGCCCCTTGCATCCCGAAATATTATTTCGGGCTTAATATTGATGTTTGCCCGTGGAATGAGTGAATTTGGCGCCGTAGTAATTGTAGCCTATCACCCCATGATTACCCCGGTTTTAATTTATGAACGCTTTGGGGCTTTTGGCCTGAGTTACGCACGCCCGGTTTCGGTGGTGTTCATTATTGTTTGCTTGATCTTTTTTGCGATTTTGCGTCTGTTGGCAAAGGAAAAACACAGGAAATAAACTTTCATGTTACAACTAAAAAACATATCAAAAAGATACAAAGACTTTGCTATTAAAAATATCAGTTTTATTGCTAACAAAGGAGACTACGTAGTTTTACTGGGTGAATCCGGCGCGGGAAAATCACTTATTCTTGAAATGATAGCAGGGTTAGTAAAACCTGATAGCGGCGAAATTTGGCTCAACAACAAGAACATCACACAAGAAAAAATCCAACGAAGGAATATAGGAATGGTTTTTCAGGACAATACTATTTTTCCTCACCTTAGCGTAAAAAACAATATTGCTTTTCCCCTAAAATCAAGAAAAGCAGACAGCAAAACGATTTACGATAAAGTAAAACAACTGGCCGAAAAAACAGATATTTTACATTTATTGAACAGGTGGCCCGAAACCTTATCGGGTGGAGAAATACAAAGGGTGGCATTGGCGCGTACTCTTTCGTTTGAACCCGATTGCCTGCTTTTGGATGAACCCCTGACTTCGCTTGATGTGCAGCTGCGCAGCGGAATGAGAAGCCTGTTTCGTGCAATAAATAATGAAGGAATCACGATTGTACATGTAACCCATGATTTTGAAGAAGCAATCGCTTTGGCCGATAAAATTGGGATTGTTCAAAATGGAAACATTATACAATTTGGAGAACCAAAAGAAGTTTTCCACAAACCAAAATCAAAGTTTATTGCCAATTTTACCGGAATAAAAAATTTCTATAATGCATATATCAAGTCTGATGAAGTATTGTTGCTTGAAAATAAAATTGAATTAATACAGGCTTTGGGGAAAGTGCAAGGGTCGGGATTCGCACTCTTTAAAAGTGAAGATGTTGTTGTTTCAAAAAGCAAACTTGATTCGAGTATAAGAAATAATTTTCGGGGAACAGTAATTGATATGGAAACAACAACGCAAGGTATTGAGGTAACTATTGATATTGGGATAAAAGTATCAGCACTAATTACGCATGAGTCATCTTTAAAATATGAACTCTCTAAAAATAGCCTTGTATGGATCGGCATTAAAGCAACAGCTATCCATTTTATTGAAAAGAAATAAGCGGACTGAAATTCTACCCAACTAAGACACTAGGTAGAATGAATGCCTTTGTTCCTAAATTTAATCTGAAAGGTGCATTCACAAAGCATGAAAAGGACAGTTGAAGAAAAGTTCAGTGTGTTATTTTTCGGACTTAACTAATTTCTCAATGATTTTCTGTCCATCATTGCTGGTAACAAGCAGAAAATACATCCCATCACGAAGGGATGATAAGTTGACAGTTTTAGTTTGTTTTCCAACACTTCCCTTTTCAAAAACCTTCAAACCTGAAACATCAAATATCTCAGTGGATTTTATTCCTGTATCAGTTTAAATATGCAGCTTTGATTGAACCGGATTTGGTGTGAGGCTGATTTGTTGTCTATCAATTTCGCTTACCCCAACTTCATCAATTTTTGTACAGCTACTCCAAACATAGGCAAATTCAGTGGGTTCATTTCCAAGCAAAAATGCCCGGTGGGTATCCCAAAAAAGTGCACACTCGGTAGGCACGTTTTCTCGAGATGAAGTGTTCCAATCGGCCTTGTTTTGGAAAATATAAGCACCATAACTTCTCCCTGGTATTTTGCCACTGAATTCAAAAGTATCATCACCAACATCTGTCATTGGCATAAACTGCCAGTCTTCCCCGGTGAAATCACCTGTAACAAAAACACCCTCTGAAGTATCATTCAGTCAAATCAGTGACAGCTTCATCCTATATAAATTCTATCGCATAACTCGAACATCAACATTTTTGTAGTTTAGCAAAAATATGTAGTTTAGCAAAGTTATAAAGCTATTAGCAAACATGTTTGATGAACAATATCAAATGAAAGAAAATAATGAAGACCAGGAATGAAAAATCGCAAGCAGCAAGCCTTCGCGAAAAAGCAATGGAAATACACGAAAGGAAGCAGGCAAAATCAAAACACCCGTTTTCTGACGCCGATACCCTTAAGCTCATTCACGAACTTGAAGTGCAACAGATAGAACTGGAATTGCAGAATGAAGAACTTTTACTGGCCAGAGTTGCTGCAAAGGAAGCTTCCGAAAAATATACCAATTTATACGATTTTGCACCAGTAGGATATTACACACTTAACGGAAAAGGTGAAATTATTGAACTCAACCTCATCGGGGCTGAAATGCTGGGCAAAGAGCGCTCACGGTTAAAAAACAACATGTTTGGTTTTTATGTTTCCAAGGATACCAAACCAATCTTCAACCAATTTCTTGAAGAGGTGTTTAACACTAATGCACAGGAATCGTGTGAGGTGACCCTGGCAAACATGGTCAATTCACCTTTGCAGGTAATCCTTAGCGGTATAGTTGACGAAAAAGGGGAACAATGCGTTGTAACTGTGGTTGAAATCAGCAGGCGCAAGATGCTGGAAAACGCCCTCAAAGAACGAATTAAAGAAATGCATTGTTTTTTTGATATTGGCGAAATTTATAGAAGTACCGAGTTCAGGTTGGAAAAACTATTTCTGCAAACAGTAAATCTGCTACCACAAGGCTGGCAGTATCCGGAAATTACCAGGGGAAAAGTGCGGTTCGATGGAAAAGAATATGTCTCGCAGGCGTTCAAAGAAACCAAATGGAAGCAATCTGCCGATATTATTGTGAACGGCAAAGTTAGAGGTTCTATTGAAGTATTTTATTTGGATAAATGCCCCGAACTTGATGAAGGCCCATTCATGAAAGAAGAACGGGATTTGATTACTATCCTAACTAAAACCATAAGCGAAGCACTCGAACGTAATTTAGCTATGCTTACCCTAAGAAAAAGCGAAGACCAATATAGAGCTTTGGTTGAAAAGGGGAATATAGCTATTGCTATCGATGATATTCATGGAAACCTTATTTACTTCAACAAACAGTTTTTAGATTTATTTGGATATTCTGCTGAAGAAATTGAAAACAAGACCCATAAAATGTTTGTTCATCCCGATGATATTAAAATAGTTTCCGAATACCATAAAAATCGTTTACAAGGCAAAAAAACCTCATCGAGGTATGAGTTCAAAGGTATTCGAAAAGGTGGGTCAATAATATACATCGAGATTGATGTTTGTGAAATCCTAATGAAAGAAGGTGAGTCTTCTGGTACCCGTTCCTACTTGTGGGACATCACAAAGCGCAAGCTCACAGAATTGGCACTGATAGAATCCAAAGAACGCTTCGACCTGGCAATGAAAGCAACAAAAGATGGCGTGTACGATTGGAACCTGCTGACCAATAAAATCTATTATTCACCCGGCTGGAAAAGCATGCTTGGTTACAAAGAAGACGAGTTGTCCAATAACATATCGACATGGGAAACCCTGACCTCCCCTGATGATGTGAAAAAAACATGGCCTATGCTGAATGAACTGTTCAGTAAAGAGCGTGATCGTTTCGAAACAGAATTTATGATGAAGCATAAAGATGGGCATTGGGTGAATGTGCTGTCGCGTGCCGAAGCCATTTTTGATGCATCCGGAAAAGCAGTACGGATTGTTGGGACACATGTGGATATTACCGAACGCATATTGGCCAAAGAAGCACTGGAGAATAGTGAGCAAAAACTTCGGAATATTTTCGAAAATAGCACAAACCTATTCTATGCGCATACAGTAGACCATGTGCTCACGTATCTTAGTCCACAGGTAGAAAACATTCTGGGATACACAGTGGAAGAAGCACTGGTAAAATGGACTAGTTTAACTTCTGATAATCCACTAAACGAACTTGGTTTTGAGTTTACTAAGATAGCCATTGAGAGTGGCAAACGACAAACACCCTATGAACTGGAATTGGTAAAAAAGGACGGTACGAAGATTTGGGTGGAAGTGAGGGAGTTTCCAATTGTTGAAAATGGGAAAACTACTGCGATTGTAGGTTCTTTAACAGAAATTACCGAGCGGAAGCATACAGATCTAGTCCAAACTGCATTGTTTAACATTTCTAATAGAGCGATCAGAACAGATGACCTTAAACAACTCATCCGGTTCATCAAGGAAGAATTGGGGACCATCATCGACACCACCAACTTTTTTATTGCCCTTTATGATGAAAAAACCGATACCCTTTCCTTACCCTTTTTTGCAGATGAAAAGGATAATATTTCATCTTTTCCTGCAGGCAAGACAATAACTTCTTACATAATTAAAACTCAGAAGTCATTACTTGCAACACATAAGGAAAAACTTAAACTTGAGCAGGCTGGTGAAATCGAATTATTTGGTTCCGATTCCGAAGTTTGGTTAGGGGTGCCGCTTAAAATCGAAGGTAAGATAATGGGCGTTGTTGTGGTCCAAAGTTATACTGATGAAAATGCGTTCAACACATCGGACCAGAAAATGCTTGAGTTTGTTTCGGATCAGATAAGTATTTCCATCGACCGTAAACAAGCGGAGGAGAATTTACTTTCTGCGCTTGAGAAAGCCCGGGAATCCGACCGTTTGAAATCGGCATTTTTAGCTGCCATGTCGCACGAATTACGAACGCCACTAAATGCCATCATCGGATTCTCAGAAATTATAAATGAAGATAAACCACCGCTGGAAGAAGTTTTTGAATTTAACGAGACCATACTATCGAGTGGTAATCATTTATTGAAGATTGTTGAAGCTATTTTTGATATTGCCCTCATCGAATCTGGAGAAACCAAATCTATCTTGGAGGATGTTCGCTTGAACATTATTTTAAACGAGGTTATAGAAATTAGTAAGATTGAGCAAGAGAAAGCAAACAAAAACAATTTAGTGTTCAATCTGGTTAATTCGTTGGAGGAGAAAGATTTGCTTATAAAAACAGACCCGTCAAAGCTTAAGCAAATCCTGATCAACCTTTTAAAAAATGCGTTGAAATTTACACACAGCGGAGAGATCAATTTTAGTTGCCGCATCGACAAGCGTGGGGACCGGCAAGTTATCTTATTTTTAATAGAAGATACAGGCATAGGTGTACCCAGGGAGAAACAAGATTTCGTATTTGATGTTTTCCGTCAGGCTGAAGATTCTAACACCAGGAAATATGGTGGGGTCGGGTTGGGTTTGGCCATTGCTAAAAAACTCACCCTTCTATTGGGCGGTGATATCTGGCTTGAATCGGAAGAAGGGGCAGGTAGTAAGTTCTATTTTACCATTCCCATTGAGGAAGAAATAAAATTTAACACAATTCCTATTTTAAAAGAAAAGAAAGATAGCAGGCTCAAAGGAAAAACCATATTGGTTGTTGAGGATGTTGAGTACAGTTTTGAATTTTTACAGATTGTGCTTGAAAAACCCGGAGTGAATACCTTATGGGCGAAAGATGGTAAGGAGGCCATAGCACTTTGTTCAGAAAACAAAGATATTGACCTGGTGTTAATGGATATCAACATGCCCATTATGAATGGCTATGACGCCACAAGGGAAATCAGGAAAACCATGCCCGATCTTCCAATCATTGCCCAAACAGCTAATGCGATTGCAGGCGACCGGGAAAAATCCTTAGCTTCGGGTTGTAACAATTACATATCAAAACCTATTAAAAAAGCTGAATTACTCGCGCTCCTGGGTAAATATCTGTAGGGCAAAATATTATGAGTCCAGTCTAAAAAGCCTAACAAACTATAAAATGCCACAAATACGCTAAAACACAGAAATCTATTTTGAAGTTCACGGAAAGGGTGAGCCTCTATTGCTGATTGCCGGCCTGGCTTCTGATTCACAAAGTTGGGCAGCGGTAAAGCCTGGTTTGTCTAAAGAATTTCAAATCATCACCTTTGATAACCGTGGCTGTGGCCGGACGAAATGTGAGGCAGATCATATTTCTATAGAAGGGATGGCTGATGATGCCAATGCCCTGCTCAATCACCTTCAAATTAAAAAAGCAAATATCCTCGGCCACTCGATGGGTGGATATGTTGCACAACAACTTTGTCTTGATCATCCTAATTGTGTTGACAAACTCATACTTGCCGATACTTCGGCAATAAACAGTAAGCGCAACGTCAGCCTGTTCAACGACCTTGTTGCTTACCGCGAGAATGGAATGAACCTAAAGGAGTGGTTCCGCTGTTTTTTCTTTTGGATTTTTACCCGGAAGTTTTTTGAAGACTCAAAAGTTTTGGAAGCAAACCTCGATTTTTCTGTTCACTATCAATACCCGCAAAGTACTGCCCAATTCAAGAAGCAGGTTGAAGCCATCAATGTCTTCGATGTGGAGAAACGGCTCAAAGCAATCAAGAATGAAACATTGATTTTGTGCGGGAAAGAAGATATTCTCTATGACCCTGATGAATCTATCCGGGTGCTGTCAAAAACCTGCAACACTTCGGTTACTGTTGTCGAACATGCAGCCCATGCACTCTTTGTTGAAAACCCGGTTGATTTTGTTGAAAGTGTTGTTGGGTTTATTCAAAAAAACAGAGACAAGGCATGCCTTGTCTCAAAGGATTAAGAAAAGCGAAGAATCTGTTTCGCCAATCTAAGGTCCTGGCTTTAAGAAAGATCTTTTGAGACCTAACAGGTTTTTGAAACCTGTTAGGTCTATTTTTGCCCCCGACTTTCCATCGTCCGCAGGACATGGAAACGTCAAAAAACACCCAAACCCACCTCTTTTTCCTACCCCGTCCATATAGACAAAGCATGTACATTTGCTTTTAACCAATAAATCAGTGGTTTACAAAACCAACAAATTGCTGATGTTCATACTTTGTCTATACAAAAAACTTGACAAAGCCCCCTTCGATGTCGGATATTTGTAGAACAAAAAAAATCCAGCGCCATGCTCAATCATTATCATATCAAAATCAAAGGAAAATTAAATCATTTGGGATATAAATTACAAGCAATGATTCTCGCGAATAAACATCATGTACACGGGAAAGTCATGGAGGGGAATAATCTCATCGAAATAGATGCCGAGGGTGAAGAAGCAAAACTTGAAGCTTTTGTTGATGCATGTAAAAAAGAAATGAACGGGGATAAAATCGATGAACTGATCATCGAAAAACGCCCGCTTGCCTATTACGACGAATTCATAATACAATAAATTAATACAGTCATTTTAAACTTAAACCTAACACAAAATGAAAAAATTTCTAACACTCTTTCTGATCATGATTGGCCTCACGGGCTTTTCACAAAAAGTAACCAACACCTGGGATGGTAGTGGTAACAACTACTGGAACAATTCACAAAACTGGTCATTAAATCATGTGCCGCTCTCAACTGAAGATGTGGTGATTCCCTCCGGAATGCCTCGCTATCCTTCTACCAGTAGTACTGATCAGGAAATTAGATCCCTCACCATTCAAAGTGGGGCGTACGTTAGAATTGGCGCATCGCAACTAGCCGTATCGCAAGATGTGGATGTGTATGGCGAAATACGCATGTACAACACCGATGCCCAATTGGTTTGCGACGACATCG
>CAZBDF010000135.1:0-10332 GCA_964490385.1 uncultured Lentimicrobiaceae bacterium
TTCATCATTTTACCTTTCATCATTTAAGCTTTTTATCATTCCCTTCTTGTTCCCTGGGTAAGGTAAAGTAAAACGTACTTCCCTTTTCTACTTCAGAATTAACCCATATTGTCCCTCTGTGCTTTTCAACAAATTCGCGTGTAATTACCAGCCCTAAACCAACACCCTTTTCGCCATCAGTTCCCCAACGAGGCTCATTTTTGAATTTTTGAAACAAATTATCTTTTGTTTTCTGGTCCATTCCAATGCCATTATCAGCAAGCGAAATTAATAAAAACCCGTCATCCTGTTTTTTGGCATCAATCGTTATCAAGCCATTTGCCTCTGTAAATTTTATGGCATTCGACATTAAGTTCCGCAAAATGGTTTTAACAGCATTTCTATCCGCAAATACCATTTCTTCGGTTTGCAAATTGGATTTCAGTTGGATTGACTTTTGACTTGCAACTCCTTTGAGCAAATGAATGGTGTCTTTTATCAAAGTTGAGAGATTAATTTTCTTGGGCTTATGGGCCAAACGTCCCTGTTGGCTCCTTGCCCAAAACAACAGGTTTTCGAGCAAGGAATACGAAGATCCGACTGATGCCCAAACCGACTGCAGGAAACTCTGCATATTTTTTTCGTCCATAGTCACTTCGCCACTAACAATCACCTCAAGCGATTCTTTGATATTTCCTATTGGCCCCAGGAGGTCGTGGCTGATAATTGAGAACATCTTATCCTTGGTATTGTTGGCATCGGTAAGATCCTTGTTCACCTTTTCAAGACTTTCGAGGGACTTCTTCAACCTGACCTGTGTCTCGACCCTTGCCAGCAACTCCTGGCTATTGAAGGGTTTGGTAACATAATCGGCACCACCTAATTCGAAAGCCCTAACTACGTTTTCGGTTTCGGTTTTGGCAGTAAGAAATATTACCGGAACTTGCCTGGTTAAAGGATTGCTTTTTAACTTTTCACAAACCTCGTAACCATCCATCCCGGGCATCATAATGTCGAGCAGGATTGTATCAAAGTTGATGGAGCCTGCTTTTTGAAGCGCATCCCTGCCGTTTTGTGCGAAGGAAATATTATAATTTTTCTGCCTTAATATTTTTGCGGCAATCCTGATGTTGGTAGGATTATCGTCAACGAGTAATATTTTAGGATTGATATCTTTCAATGAATTTAACTTAGGGCCAAATAACGGGATTAGAAATTTTCATCAAATATACTGAATTGATTCATATAGGCAAGCGAATGGCAGGCCTATTTTACTTTTACCAACTTTCGCAGTCTTCTTATCATTTCAGGCCAGTACTTAAGCGATTTATCCATCATTTCAAGATCGAAACTATCAACATAAGTAAACAGGTTTTCACCATACTCAATTAATAACTTGATATTAAACTTAGTGCCAGCCTGCTTCACATTTTTAGCAAACGATTCAATTTCGTCAGACATTTGATATTCGCTGGCATTCAACCATTGCTTTTCCAGGCTGTTATTTAATACACGATTGAGTTTCCCTAACTGTAGTGGTGAAAGAAAAATATCCTCATCGTCAGGTTTAACATTGTCTTCGTTTTGGCTCGGTTTTTCGGAAGATTCAGTATAAGTCAAAAACCTCATCAACTCATGGTAAAGGTCAACCCTCGAAACCGGTTTACTCAGATAGCCATCAAATATTTTCGCGTAAACCTTATCATCTTCCTGATAGCGAAAGGATGCAGTGAGGGCGACAATAGGAATCTGCCGGGTTTCATTATCACTTTTCAATATCTTACTTGCTTCAATGCCATCCATCACAGGCATGCGGATGTCCATTAAAATAAGATCGGGTTTAAATTGTTTAGCAATTAAAATGGCCTTTTCCCCATCTTCTGCCTCTACCACTTTTACTACTTTGGTAGAAAAATTCTCGGTAATCAATTTTCGGTTCGATTCGATATCATCGACAATTAAAATAGTTGCAGGGTTGAAGCGGATACTACTGAATGAAAAACTTCCCTCATCGTAGGGGACATTAACCTGGGTTGCACCAACAGCAACATCCCTGAGCCTGAAAGTAAATGTCGAACCTTTTCCTAATTCACTTGTCAGCGATATCTCCCCGCCCATCATTTCAACCAACCTTTTGCTAATTGACAAACCCAAACCGGTGCCGCCATACTTGCGGTTACTTTGGCCACTTTGCTGCGAGAATGCATCAAAAATCTGCTGTTGCTGATCGGCAGGAATACCAATGCCCGAGTCCTCAACGGCAATCAGTAAATCTATTTTGCTTGTATCCTCCAAAAATTCCAGTTTGCTCACCGAAAACTTCACAAAGCCTTTATCCGTAAATTTAATGGCATTGCCTATCAAATTAAAAATCACCTGCCGCAATCTCACCTCGTCCAACACCAGGCTTTCAGGTATCTCATCATCCACATCAATAATAAACTTCAGATTTTTATCTTCAATCTTCAAGGCGAAAATTTGTTTGATTTCGGAGATGAGTGCGTAGGGATTGATGGCTTCGTATTTGAATTCAAGTTTGCCGGCTTCAATTTTTGATAAGTCGAGAATATCGTTAATCAGGACAAGCAGATTTTTACCACCGGTCTTTATCGAATCGAGGTAACTCTTTTGTTTATGGTCTTTTACCAAACCTTCGAGCAACTCGGTAAAACCAATCACCGCATTGAGCGGCGTCCTGATCTCGTGACTCATATTGGCTAAAAATTCTGATTTTGCCTGATTAGCCTGTTCGGCTTCTTCCTTGGAACGTTGCAATTCTTCCTGCAGAATCTTTGCCCGGCTGATATCGATGATGGTGCCAATAACAAGATTTTTGTTGGTTACGACATCAAAATAGGGAGACACCGAAAGGTCTGCCCAAAAAACCGAACCATCTTTTCTTACGTATCGTTTTTCGATACGGTAACACTTTTTCTTATGGATAAAAATTTCTTCGAGAGGCACAAAACTTTTGTCGATATCTTCGGGATAGGTCACACTTTTGATGTCCAGGTTGGTCAATTCTTCGGCAGTATAACCCATCATATTCGCCATCGATTCATTCACCTGGAGAAAATTTCCATGTTCATCAACCACATCAATGCCAATGGCTGCATTTGTAAAAATAGAGCGGAAATTACTTTCGCTTTTCAGCAAAGCCTCTTCGGCAAGTTTTCTTTCGCTGATATCGGTTACTGTAAGGGCAAATGCTACATCTTCGCCCAGCACATTCCTGATCAGGAAAAAATTTTCGATAGTGTGAATCGTGGAACCGTCTTTCCGCAAAAGGTCAATCTCACCGGTCCACTGTCCTTTATCTCTGATGTCAGGAAGAATTTCTTCCTCCAACTGTTTTTTATAAGTTCGCAAATAAGTTTTGTAAATCAGTTGCCCCAATACTTCTTCAGGCTTACTAAAACCAGCCATTTTACATAGTGTGGAATTTACATAACTTATTCTACCATCGAGGTCGGCCATGCCAAAGCCCTGCCCTGATTCTTCGGCAAATAGTTTAAATATCGTAAGTTGTTCTTCCGCTGTTTTCAGGTCAGTAATATCGCGGGCACTCACCGTAACTCCCGAAATGGTGCCATCTACCTCACGCACAGGATTGTATTTGGCATCCATAAACTTTTGCTCGTTTCCCGGGAAATCGAACCAGTACTGGTCACTGATTGACTCGCCCAATAAGCAGCGGTCGATATTTGGCCTGATGATGTCCTGGAATATTTGTTCACCAAACATTTCAGTGATGGTTTGCCCTTCAATTTCATCAGCTTTTTTCTGATATGCATCAAGGTAGGCTTGATTGACATTTACGTACCTGTAATCCTGATCAATCAACGACATCAACTCGCTGGATGATGAAACGATCAACATGTACTCGCGTAATTTATCTTCGGCCATTTTCTGTTCTGTAATATCCCGGATAGTGCCGATGAGGATTTGTTTTTTCTGGTCCACATCGCCCAGCAGGCAAACCTCCTCGCTGATCCACCTGAATTTTCCGTCGGGGTGCAACAGTTGGTAGGTATAGGATTGGGTGGAGCCTTTTTGGATTGCCGTTTGTATTTTTTTGTTGATGTATTTTCTGTATTCCGGAACAATCATCCGGTCAAGTTGTTTCAGCAAGCTACTATATCCTGTTACAGGTTCAATCCCAAGTATTTTAAACAAATAGCCCGAACAATGAATTACATCTGTATCAATTTCCCAAACCCAACTCCCGATTTTAGCAATTTCCTGGGCTTTGGTCAGGTTGAATTCGCTCTCACGCAATGCCTCTTCAACCCTTTTTCGCCGTGAAATGTCAATGCCTATCGAGATGATCCCATTTTGCCTGCCTTTGTTATCAAGCAAAATTTTATTGGTCCAGGCAATCCAGTAAACGATTCCATCCCTGGAAGTTATTTTTGTTTCGTACTGAGAATATTTAATTTTTAATTCCAACAGGTCTCTCAGCATTTTCCTTATCACCTTCGCCGTTTCGCCGGAACGCTTTGGCAGGGCATCGAAGATCTTTTTCCCCTCTACTTCTATACAGGCCACATCAAAAAGTTTCTCGGCAAAAGGGTTGATATAATCCACCTTACCATCAAGTGACAAACGGATGATTGCTGAATTGGCATTCTCGACAATCTGTTTGTAATCCGAAAGCTGTTTCTGGGAATCTTTTAGTGATTCGCGAATGCTGTTCAACTCATGTGAGATGATGTCGTAGCGTTGCTGTAGCTGGTTATGTGTGAGTTGCCCGTCCATGAATTTAGTATCGCTAATGCATTAAAAAGATCATAGGGCGAAAGTAGTAAATTTTAGAAAGAAGGTATTAGGGAAAATGGTGTATAGGGGAAATAAGGTGGATAGGGTTTATAGGGGAAGTAAAGTGGATAGGGTTTATAGGGGATGATTGGTGATTGGTGATGTGATGGAGATCAGGCAATAAGAAAAGATATAAGAGGTGCGATGCCCGCCTTGCTGTCGAGGCAGGTGTGATTTTTGATATGAGATTTTAGGAGGCTACATCAAAAATCTAATATCTTACATCCATACGGACTCCTTTCAGTCATCGGACTTCTGATATCAATAGGGACGCAAATGAATTTTGAATATCGAACCGCTGAATGTTGAATGTTGAAGTTGGGAAATTAAAATTTGTTTTGTGATTGATGATTGTAGCTTGATGATTTGTGATTGTTGATTTGTTGATGTGTTGGAGACCTTGCATCGTCCAAAGGACATGCAAGCGTCAGATTGGGAAAAGAAAATAGGGTGTTTTTGATAAACGATAAGCAAAGGGTTCGCAGCCCAGACCGAAGGGAAGGGATAGCAACCCTGGGTTGGGAAAACGAAACCAGGGCTGCTATCCCCTCGTGCCTCGGGGCTTTCATCCCTTACACCAATCACCAATCACCAATCACCAATCACCAATCACCAATCACCAATCACCGTTCACTAATCACCAATCACCTTTTCACCACTTCCAAAAGCTCATTAACAATCATCGATGTCGCCCCCCAAATAATTTTCTCTTTCACATAGAAACAAGGCACTTCATATTTCAAGCCCAAGGCTTCAATATCACGCACCTGGAAGTTATGTTCATCCATCAGTTCATCCAGGCTCACGGTAACTACTTCTTTCACTTCTTTGATTTCGGGAATAAACTCGGGCACATAATCTAAATAACCTACAAAGGCCGAAACGATAAAATTGCTTGGGGGAATGTACAACTCCGACAAGTTCCCAATAATCTTAATGTCATCTGTTTTCACCCCAACCTCCTCGCCTGTCTCGCGTAAAGCAGTGTGCAGCATATTTTTATCTGATGCTTCGGTTTTGCCACCGGGGAAGGCCATTTGCCCACTATGCACGCCATTGTACTTCGGACGTTGGATAAAAACAATACAGGGCTTACCATCATCCGGATAAAAGAGGATCAATACACTGCTTGGAATTGCTTTTGACAAATCAGGGCTTGCAGGAAATTTTTTCCGGGTCACGGGCACCAGCCTTTGATGCGCAGCCCTGCCAGGAAGTGGATTTTGCAGCCTTGCTTCTAAAAGTATGATGAAGTCGTTGAAATTTGCCATAATTAATTCAAAAAAATGCATAGCTATAACACCTCACTGTATCATTTTATTTTGTTAAACCTTTGTTGTTAGTCTAAAAATATCTAATATTGTTGATTGAAAAAACGCAGATTATTATGACCCGTGAACGGACTGAATCGTTTGAAGAAATCAAAGAAAAAACGGGGGAAGGCCGCGAACTCCTTCTTTTTAATGACGACATTAATACTTTTGATTTTGTTATCGAATCATTAATTGATGTTTGCGACCACGACCAAATCAGCGCTGAACAATGTGCCATGGTTACACACTACAACGGAAAATGTGCTGTAAAATCCGGGGACATGGTCGAACTTGAGCCTATGGGTAAAGAACTTAGTAATCGTGGGTTGACTGTCTCCATCAACTAATAGGAAGTTTTTACAGAATATTTGTTAATGGCTTATTTCGAAATAATTAAAAGCATATTAAAAATAATCGGAGAAATAATTTAACAATAATCGATCAAATGTCACTGACAGTAATTGCAATTTTAATCATCGTTGGCCTGTTGTTTCTCATTATTGAGATTTTGGTTGTGCCCGGCACCACTGTTGTTGGGGTGGTAGGATTTATCCTTATCGCCATTGGTGTTTGGCAAACATATGCTGCCTACGGGGCACCTGTCGGGCATTGGGTATTGGCGGGCACCCTGGTATTAACAGTTGGCGCGCTCGCGTTGTCGCTACGCTCGAATACCTGGAAACGGTTTATGCTTAAATCCAATGTGGATGGAAAGGCAAATGTGATTGAAGCGGATTCAGTGAAAGTTGGCGATGAAGGGATTGCAATTTCAAGGCTGGTGCCAATGGGCAAGGCCCTCATCAACAATCAGTATTTTGAAGTGAGTTCCACAGGTGATTTTATCGACGAGCAAAGTAAAGTTGTTGTTACTAAAATTGAGTTCAACAAAATCTATATTAAGAAAAAGTAGTTCTTTACTTAAATTATAAATCAAAATATTTAATTCAATGGAAGCAGACGTATTTATTATTATCGCAATTGGGATTGCCTCAATTTTTGGATTGTGGGTAATCTTCTACTTCATCCCGGTTGGGCTGTGGTTCTCGGCGCTTGTTTCGGGCGTGCGTATTTCACTCCTTCAATTGGTACTAATGCGCTGGAGAAAAATCAAGCCACCTGTAATTGTTAACAGTCTGATTGCAGCAACCAAGGCTGGTTTAAAGCTCAACAGGAATGATCTTGAAGCCCACTACCTGGCAGGTGGTCATGTACAATCGGTGGTGAACGCGCTAATCTCGGCAGACAAAGCCAACATGGAACTTGATTTCAAACTGGCAACTGCCATTGACCTCGCGGGCAGGGATGTATTGCAAGCAGTACAAATGTCGGTAAATCCAAAAGTAATTAACACTCCCCCGGTTGCTGCCGTAGCAAAGGATGGCATCCAGTTAATTGCAAAGGCCCGTGTTACAGTGCGTGCCAGCATCAAGCAACTTGTGGGTGGTGCAGGCGAAGAAACAGTAATTGCCAGGGTTGGTGAAGGTGTGGTTTCAGCCATTGGTTCTGCCGATTCGCACAAACTGGTTCTTGAAAACCCGGATTCAATTTCCCGTGTTGTGCTCGAAAAAGGCCTTGACTCTGGTACTGCGTTCGAAATTTTATCTATTGATATTGCAGATATTGACGTTGGTAAAAACATTGGTGCCGTGTTGCAAATGGACCAGGCCAATGCCGATAAAAACATAGCCCAGGCAAAAGCTGAAGAGCGCCGTGCAATGGCTGTTGCCAATGAGCAGGAAATGAAAGCCAAAGCCCAGGAAGCGCGAGCCAACGTTATCCAGGCAGAAGCCGAAATCCCAAAAGCTATCGCGGGAGCTTTTGCATCAGGTAACCTTGGTATTATGGATTATTATAAATTTGAGAATATTAAAGCCGACACCAAGATGCGGGATTCGATTTCCACACCTCCTGAATCATCTGGCAAGATGGGCAAAAACAAAGACGGAAACAAGAAATAAAAAATCTTGAACCGCATTAAAAAACGCCTGTCGCCGCAAAGCTTCAGGCGTTTTTTTTATTCACATCAAAAATCAGAAATCGTTAATCAACAATCATAATTGAAATTATATCCCCTATTTGACTAAAGGTTATTTCATCCCTCACTTCAGTGTGTAGATGAACAATTCCCAAAAATAAACCTTTAATCATAGGCGTCATCAGCAAATAATTATTTAGTAATATCCGTTTGTAAAATGTTTTTTCATAACGAAGTTTACAAGGTGGCAGAAGCCCAAAAAGAATGATAAAAAACAATACTCAAATATCTGTTAAGGAAAAAGACAGCATTGAACATAAATACCATAAGCTTAGGCAGGCCTGCAAAAACTGTTCGGAAGGTGAACTTGCCAGGCTGAAAGAGGCTTTTATTTATGCCAATGACCTTTATGGGAATGACCGCAAGGAATCGGGTGAACTAAAAATATTGCACAGTTTATCGGTTGCATTCATCGTTGCTGATGAAATTGGTTTAAGATCCAGTTCTGTTATATCGGCTATTTTGCATGACATCACTGATGTCAGGGGACAGGACAACAAAATGATAAATAAACAATTTGGCGAGGACATTGCTTCTATTGTTAAGGGGTTCAAAAAGCTCTCCAAATTTCATTCCGATAAGGTTTCCTTTCAATCAGAAAACTTCAGGAAACTTTTTTTAAGTATGGCTGATGATGTGAGGATCATTTTTATAAAACTGGCCCACCGTTTACACGACCTGCGGACTTATCGTGACTTACCTGCTGTCCTACAAAACGTATACTTAAAAGACGCTATTCACCTTTATACCCCCATCGCCCACAGGCTGGGATTGTACAAAATCAAAGCGGAGCTGGAAGATCTTTCGATGAAATATACCTTTCCTGAACAGTACAACGAAATCGCGTCAAAACTTCGACAAACAGCAAATCAACAGGAAGCCTATATCAACCGTTTTGTGCAGCCTATAAAGGGAAAACTAAGTAAGACCGGTGTGAAATTTGAAATAAAAAGCCGGACAAAATCTATCCCATCCATCAAAAAGAAACTGGATGTACAGGGAGTTTCTATTGATGAGATTTATGACATTTTCGCTATTAGGGTAATTTTAACCGATGTAACTTCAGCAGAGGACAGCGAATTTATTGAAGACTTTAAAAAACAACTAGAAAAAGAAGGAGAGCCCAATGCAGACAAAAAGACAAAGGCTGAGAAATTTGCCGAACGAAAAGTTGCGAAAATATCTTTGGATAAGAAAGATGTTGAAGAGGAATTAAGTAAGATTGAAAAAGAGAAACAGGAATTTGCCAATCAATTTAATGCTGATAAGAAAAGATATATCGACCTGTTGCATAAGGAACGAACCGCTTGCTGGCAGGCCTACTCAGTGATTGCCGACACATACCAACCCAATCCGAAACGTCTCCGCGACTGGATTACCACCCCAAAGGCCAGCGGCTATGAATCGTTGCACACAACTGTTTTGGGCCCCGACAACAGGTGGGTTGAAGTGCAAATACGTACACACCGGATGGATGAAGTAGCTGAAAAAGGTGATGCCGCCCATTGGCGGTACAAAGAATCGGCCTATGGCAAAAGCGTGAACGAATGGATGCTGGACATCCGGGATATCCTTGACACCTTGGGAGCACAACGGCTTGATGACGGAAATATTTCCAAAATCGAATCGGGCAAGGATAGCATATACGTGTTCACTCCCAATGGCGACCTTCGCGAATTTAAAACAGGTGCCACAATTCTCGATTTTGCTTTTGATATCCACACTGATGTTGGATGTAAATGTATAGGCGCAAAAATCAATAATAAGGTTTACCCTATCCGTCAGCAGCTAACGAATGGCGATAAAGTGGAAATCCTTACTGTGAAAAACCAGAAACCCAATGCGGACTGGCTAAATTACGTTGTAACTACAAAAGCAAAAAGCCGCATAAACAGGGCACTAAGAGAGGCAAAGTTTACCGAAGCAGAATCCGGTAAAGAAATTTTGATGCGAAAGCTCAAAAACTGGAAAATCGATTTCAACGACAGGAACATCTCCAGAATTGTAAAAGCTTTTCACTTTCAAAAGCCGATTGACCTTTATTATAATATTGCTATCAATAAAGTTGATTTGCTTGAGATTAAACATATATTTACAACTAATGAAGAAACAGAAGTAAAGGAGCCGGATTTTGATTTTGGTAAGGACGCATTTGAGGATCTCCTCGAAAGCCAATCAGAAAAAGAT
>CAZBDF010000136.1:0-10331 GCA_964490385.1 uncultured Lentimicrobiaceae bacterium
AATTTTACCAGCTTAAGATATCAGGGTTTTGAATTAACTCCCACTACTTTTTCCCGGTAGCTTTTCCCGATCGGGATTTCAAACTTGCCGATATATATCTCAGCAATTGAAAAGCTGTCAATTTTTTGCCTGTTGACAAGATAGCTTCTATGAACCCTCAAAAACCTCCCGGCAGGTAATTTAGCTTCCATCCCAACCAGACGGTCATATACATCAAGTCGAGCATTCGGTGTATGGATTCGGATAAAGTCGTCCATACTTTCGATAAATAAAATCTGATTGAAAAACACTTTATGAAAGCGTTTGTCAGCTTTAACAATTAAATAATCATGTTCGTCGGTTTCCATCTTACCATCATCAAGCTTCTGAGAATTGGCGTCAAAAAATCTGTTTATTGCCTTTAGAAATCGTTCAAATGAAATGGGCTTTTGTAGATAATCCAGTACTTCGAAATCAAAAGCTTCGGCAGCTTAATTCCGGTGTGCTGTGGTATTAATCACTTTCGGTTTGGCCGCCAAGGCCTTCAGCAAGCCAAATCCTGTAATGGCAGGCATTTCGATATCGAGGAAAAGCAAATCTGTTTTGTTCTCGGCAAGATAACGCATGCCATCCAGTAGTTGGGTAAAACTTGCAGCCACTTCCATAGTTTCAATCTTTGCCGAATGATTCAGCGCTTATCTGCGAAATCATCGGGATTATTTCCTTCCCCTTTTAATATTTTGACTTCTCTTTTCCCATTATACTTTTACTGTTTGATTGTTGTTTGTGTAGCAGACCTAAAACATTTTGTACTTTTGCAGCCATGGAATCACAACGACAATTAAAAATATCGCGGATGCTGCAACGCGAGATCAGTGAAATTTTCCAGCGCGAAACAAGAGGGAAGTTTGGTGGCGCATTAATTACCGTTACCAAAGTTAAAATCACCAGCGATATGTCCATTGCACGGGTAAATTTAAGCCTTTTTGCTACCAAGGATAAGGACGCCTTACTCGAAGCAATCCAACACCACAGCAGCGAAATCAGATACCATCTTGGTAAAAGGATCAGGAACCAGGTGAGAGCTATACCTGGGCTTGAATTTTACCTGGATGATTCGCTTGATTATATTGATAATATTGAAGACCTGTTGGAGGAATAGTCTTAAAGAAGCACCAAAATTCAATCCCGCACGTGTGGGACAAAACACAAATAAATTCCAACAACCAAAACTTAAATCCCAAATAATTACAACTTTTTTGATTATTGGAATTTTAATATTATGATTTATTTGAGCTTTGGTGCTTGAAATTTGTAATTTAATAAAACTATGGAATACGATCCAATAAAACGAGGCTTGGGAGAAGCTTTTAATAAATCGCCCGGACGGCGTAAACTTTTTTATCGTTTGCTCGATTTGTTACTTTTACGAACCTGGCATGTGAAGAAAGCGTTAAGGCAATGGACAAAAACCAATACTGGCGAAAAGGAAATTCTTGATGCCGGCTCAGGATTTGGACAATATTCATACTACATGGCACGGAAACACAGTGCATGGAATATTCTGGCTGTTGATGTAAAAACAGAGCAAATCGAGGATTGTAAGAACTTTTTTGGAAAGGTCGGGTTGAATAACACGGTTTTTGAATATGCTGACCTTACCAAATTTGTACGCGGCGAAGCATTCGACCTGGTACTTTCGGTTGATGTGATGGAACACATTGAAGAAGATGTAAAGGTTTTCGAAAACTTCCACAAATCGATGAAGCCGGGTGGAATACTTGTAATTTCCACGCCTTCTGATCAAGGAGGATCGGATGTGCACCATCATCACCACGAAGAAGAAGACTATGCCAACAATGGTACGGCATCTTTTGTTGATGAACATGTTCGCGACGGGTACAACATCGATGAAATTCAAGAAAAGTTGAAAAAGGCCGGGTTCACAAAAATGGAGGTACACTACACTTACGGATGGCCCGGGAAAATCTCATGGAAACTATCGATGAAGTTTCCGATTCTGATGCTGAACACCTCAAAAGTATTTTACATCATTCTGCCCTTTTATTATTTGCTCACTTACTGGTTTGCCTTTTTGATGAACTGGCTTGATGTAAACATGAAACACAAAACCGGAACCGGATTGCTTGTAAAAGCATGGAAATAATGAACAGAAAATTTTCTTTTTTTGATTTAAAACCGAATCATAAATGGCACTGATAAAATCTGTAAACGGCTTCACACCCAAACTAGGCCAAAATTGTTTTTTGGCTGACAACGCTACCATTGTTGGTGATGTAATTGCCGGCGACGATTGCAGTTTTTGGTTCAATGCAGTTGTCCGTGGCGATGTGCATTACATCAGGATTGGAAATAATGTGAACGTGCAGGATGGCGCAGTAATCCATTGTACCTACAAAATAGCCCCGGTAAATATTGGCAACTTTGTTTCTATCGCCCACGGGGCAATAGTTCATGGTTGCACCATTCACGACAATGTACTCATTGGCATGGGTGCAATAATAATGGATCATGCAGTTATCGAAAGTAATTCCATCATTGCTGCAGGTGCAATTGTATCGAAAAATACTGTAGTAAAAGCCGGATCAGTTTATGGTGGGGTGCCTGCAAAAAAAATCAAAGATGTTGACCAGAAGTTGGTTGAAGGCGAAATCCAGAGAATAGCCAAAAGTTACAGCATGTATGCGGGGTGGTATAAGGAGTAGGGTAGATGATGTTCCAGAGTCCCAAATTATTGTTTTTCCTAATGGGCCTTCTTTTATCGTCGGTAAGGAATTTCAAATAACAAATATCAAAACTCAAATAAATATCAATCTCCAATTTCAAAAAATCCAAACCTTTAGAGCTTTGAGATTTTAAACATTTGGAATTTATTTGATTTTTGTACTTTGGACTTTGGATTTTGCATTTTGCATTTTGAATTTTGAATGCATCCCCTCTTGTTGATTATGGCTTGTCGAAAGAGTTGTAGGGTCGCCTTCATATTATAGACATCTATAATGATACATTAATTTAATGTTAACTTTTTATCAAAGAGCTTCAGATTTTGCCATCCCAATCCTATTATAACTATATTGTATTCTGGCGTTTTTTTGTTATATTAGCAGTACCCGCAAGAAAACCTGAATGTCCATTGTTGCTCTGTCAGAGGCAGTAAGCAATCATGGGACAAATGGATGTGTAAAGTAAAATCCAAGAAATATTAAATAAATGTTAAATACAATAGCATTGGCAATAATTAAAAGGACCTGTTGTTCTACATGTGCATTGTTGCTCAAAATGAGTTAAAAGACCGTATTGATATATTAAATTTAGAAAGGAAACGTATGAAGAAAATTAGATTAGGCCTGATGGGTTTTGGCGAAGTAAATCGTCATCTATACCGATTATGCCTCGAGGATGACAAGATTGAAGTTGTGGTGATTAGTGAAATTGGCCGCCCCGAGATCCTCGTTTATCTTCTCGAAGCGGAATCAAAGAGAAATAAAGGTGAAATTGATGTCAGGCTCGAAGGAAATTACCTGGTATCCAAGAATGGAAGAGCCAGATTTGTAAAAGGCAAAGGGCCAACTGATGTAGCCTGGGATGCTTTTGATGTGGACGTAGTTGTAGATGCTACTGGCAAGCACCGTACTAGAGAAGAAATGAATGGACACCTGGAGTCTGGGGCCAAACGTGCTATCCTGGCTTCACTGCCTGCCGATGAACTTGATCGCATTGTAATTAAAGGTGTGAATGAGCATACCATGAAGAAATCGGATAAATTGATTTCTGCCGGTTCATCAACAACCAATGCAACAGCGATTATGCTGAAAATTATTGATGAAGCTTTTGGTGTGGATTATGCTATGCTTACGACAGTGCATTCATATACTGCCGATCAGCCATTGCGCGATACAGTTGGAACCGACTTCAGGAGAAGTCGCTCTGCTGCCGAGAATATTATCCCCAACGATACTCCAACTCCAAGATGGTTACAGGTAATTATGCCTGAATTCAAAGGCAGAATCGAAGGTACCGCTTTAAACGTTCCTATCCCGGCCGGATCATTACTCGATCTGAACTTGATCTTGAAGAATGAAAAAGTTACTATCGATCAAATAAACAAGGCAATTGACAAAGCTGCTAAGAAACTGCCCGGTATCCTCGAGGTAACCGAAGACCCAATCGTATCAGTAGATGTTGTTGGAAATCGTCACTCGGTGATTTACGACAAACAAGCAACCATGAGAACAAAAGGCAAAATGCTTAAAATTTTGACCTGGTATCATAATTCTTTGGCAATGGCATCAAGGACCAAGGATTTGATTATTGCCTATAATAAAATAGATGAAGAAGGAGGTGCGAAATGAGAGTAGCAATTAATGGTTTTGGACGTATTGGAAGATCTGTATTCAGAATTCTGAATTCACGCGACGATATTGATGTTATTGCAATTAACGATTTAGCTGATAATGATGCGCTGGCGTATCTTCTGAAGTACGATACCGTAATGAGCGGTTTTGGACAGCAGGTGAAATTGAAAGATAACGTTTTGGTTACGCCCAACGAGACAGTGAAAATGCTTACCATCATGGATCCGGCAAAATATCCATGGAAAGAACTGAAAATTGATGTAGTTGTAGAAGCTACTGGTGTTTTCCGCGACCGTGAAAGCCTTATGGCACACGTTAATGCAGGTGCTAAACGCGTAATTCTTACTGTTCCTGCAAAGGATGAAATTGATGCAACAATAGTAGTTGGTGTTAACGATGAGCAGCTCAAGCCTGAGCATCAAATCGTTTCCAACGCAAGTTGTACAACTAACTGCCTTGCCCCAATGGCAAAGGTTTTAAACGATGCTTTCGGTATTGTTGAAGGTTTAATGACTACTACACATGCCTACACCAACGACCAGCGTTTGGCCGATGTGCCTCACAAAGACTGGCGTCGTGGACGTGCTGCTGCCGAAAATATTATCCCAACAACAACTGGCGCTGCCAGGGCTGTAGGTAAAGTTATTCCAGAGCTCAACGGAAAACTCGATGGTATGGCTTCACGTGTTCCTGTACCCGATGGTTCAATCGTTGACCTTATCGTTGAAGTCGCACAGGATGTTACCCTTGCCGATGTAAATGCTGCCGTAAGACTTGCTGCTTCATCCGAGAAAATGAAGAACATTCTTTATTATTCAAATGGCAAACTCGTTTCTACCGATATCGTGGGGAATCCATATTCTTCAATTTATGATTCGGAATATACCAAAGTACTTGGCAAGCGTTACATAAAAACACTGAACTGGTACGACAACGAATGGGGCTATTCACAACGTGTGGTTGACCTCATTACCATGTTTATGAAGTTTGATTAATAATCAGACTTAACACAATATTAAAAGGAGAATAGCTTAAAGCTATTCTCCTTTTTTTTTGTGATATGGGAATAGGGTTCGTGAAATAGTTCGGATCAAGACGAATTTCTGGGGGAATTAGAAGTTTGATTGACTTTTTCACTATTAAATTCTTCATTTTTCTCCAATGAGAAAAACGAAGCAAAAAGAATTTTGAAAAAACGATGCATCCGTCACACAAGCCTACTCTGCCAGCCCGTTTTTTCGGACCTGATCAGAAACATGACTAATGCCATCTTTCTTACCGGTAGCCGATTATGTTACGGGAAACCGCATTTGAGAGTTTTGTTTACAACTCTTTCTGAAACATTATGTGTGATGGCCTTAGTAAGCAATCCAAAAGTTCCGACCGGACACAGCCAGGAAATTTGGGAATTACACAAACTCGGAACGGCTAGGATTGCGTGAGATGTGAGGAAATAGAGTTGTTGCAAAAGCCTCAGAAGCGAGAGATTTTTTGCTTACTTTTTGATCTTTCAAAAAAGTAAGAGTCGTAGTAAGTTACATGATTAGTAGCTTAAGTTTTAGGAAAATAAATATTTTCAGGCAAATAAAAAACGTACAAGGTTTCAGACTTAGCTCCCCAGCGTTTCGGATTGATACAATAGTTCCAACCTGTCGGATGATTTTATTCCACCCACTCAACCAAAAACAGATTGGTGTCGTGTGTGCCACCATTGTTTCGATTGGATGAAAATACCAGATATTTACCATCGTTCGAGAAAACCGGGAAAGCGTCAAAAACGCCATCGTGCGAAATTTGTGTCAGGTTTTCCCCGTCTATATCTACCATAAATAAATTGAACTTAAAACCCTTTTCACCCACATGATTGGAGGAGAAGATAATTTTTTCGCCGGAAGGATGGAAAAACGGACTCCAGTTTGCATTGCCAAGACTTGTCACCTGTTTCATATTGCTACCATCCACATCGCATACATAAATCTCCATATTCGTTGGCATCACCAATCCCTGAGCCAGCAGATCTTTGTATTTTTTTACATCCTTTTTTGATTTTGGACGAGAAGAACGAAAAACGAGTTTACTGCCATCAGGCGAAAAGAAAGCACCACCATCATAACCCAACTCATCAGTTACCTGCTTAATGTCTGATCCATCAATGTTCATGGTGAATAATTCAAGATCACCAGAGCGGGTGGAGGTGAAAACAATTTTATCGCCCCGGGGAGAAACGGTGGCTTCGGCATCGTAGCCGGGGTCGTCAGTAAGTTGCTGAACGATATTTCCATCCAGGTCTGCTACATAAATATCGTAGGAATCATATACAGGCCAAACATAGTTCCCATCTATACTTCTCGGTGGTTTGTGCGGACATGAAGCATCGTGTTCGTGCGTTGAAGCATAGAGAATTGTGGTGTCACCCGGCAAGAAATACGAACAGGTTGTCCGCCCATGGCCGGTGCTTAAAAGTTGTGGCATTTCGTTTTTCATATCCGAAGTGGCAACTTCGGTAATAAATATCTGATCGCATTCGGCATCCCAGGCCTGGTTGGTCGCCTGAAAAATTAGCTTGCTATCATCAAAGCTCCAGTAGGCTTCAGCATTATCACCCCCGAATGTCAATTGCCGCATGTTTTTGAAATACTTTTCTTGGTCGTATTTCAGTTTTTTCGAAATTGAATTTGAGTCACTTTGCGCCATCAGATTAATAAAACTGAGTAACACAAGGGCAGTAATAAATGTAGTTTTCTTCATGATTAGTTTAGTTAGTATTAACCAAGCCAAACAGCACAAAAGATTATTTGTTCAATTTTTAAGAATTTTGTTCGATAAATTCGATGATGATTAAAAATGTGATATATCTTGTTTTATGGAAGGATTACTTTGAACTTTTGGCAGATGAGCTAATATTAAGGTAGCTCAAATTACTAAACCTTTTCCTGATTTTATGAATCCTCTACGAGGATTTCCCCTGTTCTTTCTTGCCATAGTGTTACAATTATGAAACCTCTACGAGGTTGTGCACTAAAATTTGAACTGCCCCCAAAGTTAAATTGTCAGGGTGTTATCAGGAAAGAGATACAGTTTTATGCAATGAATATCTAAATTTTAGAGCTTTGCGTCCAGCCATTGTAGCATGAAAAAAAATAGGACATGCTAACACAAACAGACTTTTTATAGTTTTAATAGGTTTATGAACAGTGGCTTATACCTCGTAGAGGTTTCAGAATTGTAGAAAATAAGATAAAGACAATTAAAAAATCCTCGTAGAGGATTCATAGTTTGGTATTAATTAGTGGAGGGAAATTTGTTGTACTAATTTTGCCCATTATCAAATTTTCAAATTAAGGAATTTACCTCATGATTGTAACTGATCCGGTGATGGTCCTTTTTGCAAGGCCAATAAGGGTGATTTCGTAAACATCGCACACATAAAAATACGCCCCATCCGTGCACTCCTTGTCGTTGTTCATGTCCTTGCCATCCCAATTTATGGCAGGGTCGGTGGTTTCAAAAACAACCCTGCCCCAGCGGTTGAAAATTTGCAGTTTAATACTTTCAACAGATGTGTATGGGAAGGGTATGAAAGTATTGTTGATGTCGTCGCCGTTGTTGGGTGTAAATATGTTGGGGAGGCTATAAGTAGAACAACTGTCGATGCTTACACAAACCATATTGCTAAACTCACTCTGGTTTCCAGTCGAATCGATGGCAGTTAAAGCATAACATCCGGCAATTGATGCCAGGTTGGAATGCAGGTATTGCGTGGTGTAAGGATCGGTAACAGAATCCAGTATGAATAAATCTTCACTTATTAATGGAGAAAAATAGATGTAATAAGTTTTAATATCAGATGGGCAACCCGGTGGATTAAGCCAGTTTAATTCATTTTCCGATTTATCACATTCAGTGTTCACACTTAACTCAGGTGGGCATGGGGGAATATTATCCACCGGGATAGCTGATGTGATTTGCGACAGATTGACGATAGGATCTACAAAACCTGGTGCAGTATAATTACCATGACCCTGGATGTAATAAAAATATTCCTGTCCGTTAATCAGGTTTTTATCCAAATAATTTGCTTCCTCACTTTCGCCCACTTTGGCAAAAGATGTTGCCCCGGGACCACGTCTGAATATGTTGTAATATTCGTTGTCCCAGGGTACTTCAACATTCCACGAAAGATTAATGGAATTGTCTGATGGGACTGCTTTTAACAGCATCGACTTGGCCCTTTGGGTGGAGCCAATAAAATATCGCCCTGACGGTCCCACACTATAAAGGTCTATCCGGTAACCAAAAACCAGTTCACTTGTATTCAATCCACTGTCTAAATATGTTGTGTCATTAATACTGGATGTTGAATCGACAATAGTAAATTCATTGGGTTGAGAACTGTTGGCCCGGTTGATAATGTATCGGTGTGGTGCAGGAAATAAAATTGTGTCCAGTTCAGTAGGTTTCGACCAGGCAATACTCATCTCGCCATCATTTGTACCAGTGGAATCAACCGAAATATTGGTTATGATTGGCACATCTTTTTTCAGGGTAGCACACACTTCCAGCGAGGCATAACTTACGGCTCCATCGGCGAAGTTGGCAACCACCATATAGCAATAATCAATTCCATGTACCAGACCATTGCCGCCGTTGTTATCAATAAATGTGGTGTCGCCCAGGCCTTCATTTTCGCCAATCCTCACATACCCGGTATATCCCGGCACCCCGGTTTCGCAATATCCTGGTGTAAATCCATAGTAACCGTTTCGCCTGTAAATTTCATATCCAATCGATTTTGTACAGGCCGCTTCATCCCAGCTTAAATGGATAGCATTTCCAACTGATGTAGCACTGAGGTTTTCCGGAGGTGGGCTTATTACCTTAATATTTACTGTTTTAATATCAGAAAGTTGAGGAAAGTTAAACGTGTCTTTTGCTGTAAATACGACCTGGTAAGGTTGCAGTTGTACATGTTGACATATTGTTGCCCACGTAAATGTTGAGCTAACGCTGCCCTGGCCGCTGGCTGGTGGGAAATCAGCCGGACTGTCGGGAACTATAAATGGCCCGCCAAGCCCCCTGATTACTAATTGATCATTATCAGGATCGGTAGCTGATACATCAAAAATCAAGGTTCCGCCCGCCATAATACAAGTGTCATTTAATGCGCCAATAACCGGTGGCTGATTGTCGCAGGGGATGATGGTGATTTGCATGTCGCGGGTAACATATCCTATCTTCACACCGCTCCGCCATTCTTCAACCAAAAAAGCAATGTTGTACTCACCCTGAAGTATGGGCTTGTCCCAAACAATGGTCCCTGAAATAGGATCAATTTCAAAACTGGACTGCACCGTGGTATCCACCTGGTTTGGTAAAATATAACCCGGTATGGGCAAGCCAAATGAGCCACGACAGTCAACCAATTTATATGATATGCTGTCGCCATCAGCATCGTATGCTCCGGGGTTGTGAAGGTATAGAGTATTTACACATCCATTGTCGATAGGCGGGGCTAACAACTCAACTGAATTGTTGGGCCCAAGAAAAGGATTGATCACAATTTCAGTTTGAATGAAAAAAGGAACATTTACCGAGTTTGGGATGTTGAGTACTCCATAATTCCTGTTCGGGTCTTCAAGATAAACAGTGTAGTTTCCCTGTCCGGGGAAAGTGTGAACTGCCCCGGCATATACGTTCCTGCTGATGTTGTTCGGGTAATTTATTTTTTGCGATCTGGGGACTATTGTCGATGTACCATCACCCCAAAATAATTGTAATTCGGGACGGTCGGCAGGGCTTGGAGTATAGGTGTAAGTAACGATTGTAAACTCGAATGTTAATTCATCAAGTGCTTTATATGTTATCTCGCCAGCCCGCTGGTGGGTAGCATTGGCAGCGAAGTAACAAAGGCTGATTATTAAAAATACGGGTAAAAACCTTCTCATCAGTTACCTTAAATTGTTGTAATTATTTAAC
>CAZBDF010000137.1:0-10314 GCA_964490385.1 uncultured Lentimicrobiaceae bacterium
TTTTGCCACCAAGCATTTCAACAAAAGCTTTGGAAATCGATAAACCTAAGCCCGAACCCCCATATTGCCGGGTGGCTGTGATTTCTGCCTGGCGAAACCGTTCGAATATTTCCTCATGCATTTCAGGTGCAATGCCTATACCACTGTCTTCTACATAAAATTCGAGAAAGTTATCTTTTAGATTATACCCAAAATTTACATTGCCTTCTTTGGTGAATTTAAGCGCATTGTCAACTATACTTGATAAGATCTCTGTTAGTTTTGTTTCATCGGTTATAATCAGCGATTCATTGTCGGGCAAGGTGGATTTTAGGCTAAGATGGATGTTTTGTTTTTTTGCTTTCAGAATATATTTTTCGTTCAGGAGATTGCAAATTGCATTCAGGTTAGTATCTGTTTCATTTATTTTTTCCTGTCCTGCCTCAATTATGGCAATGCTTATTATATCAGTAATGATAGAAAGTAACTGCTTGCTGCTTTGTACTATTATTTTGATATATCCCTGTTGCTTTACAGGAGGTAAATCCGGGTTGCTAAGGAAATCTGAAAACCCTACAATGGCATTCATAGGTGTTCGCACCTCATGTGAGATATTGCGCAGGAACGCGGTTTTTAAGCGGTCGCTTTCTTCGGCCTTTTCTTTGGCTGCGATTAATTCTACTTCCGCCTGCTTGCGTTCAGTAATGTCCCGGCAACTGCCATAAACTGATATTCCGTCAGGCAGTACAACCGCATTGAAGTCAGTAGAAATATATTTACCATCATTTTTAAGAAGTTCTATTTCCGCAGTAACCTTACCCTCTTTCAATAAAAGATTGAACAAATCAAGATATTTATTTATCCTGTCCCCAGGTGCAAGGTCAGCAATTGTTTTACGCTTCATTTCTTCCGCTGAAAAACCAAGCATATTTGTTACTGCTGCATTGGTGTAGATATACCTTCCATTTCTATCTGTAATTAAAATGGCATCTGCGGAATTCTCCATTATTGATCTAAACTTCAATTCACTCGTTCTCAACGCTTCTTCCGAAAGTTTTCGCGCTACTTTTTCTTTAACTTCTTCAAGTGCCCGATTTATAGTAAACGGAAGCCTTTCCGGATTGTCTTTTAATACATAATCGGTAGCCCCTTGTTTGATAAGCTCGATGGCCGTTACTTCACCAATTGTACCTGAAACAACAATGAAAGGGATATCCGGAGATATTTCAACAGCTTTTTTTAATGCCGCAAAAGCATCGTATTCGGGCAAATTGTAATCTGACAAAATGATATCGTACTTTTGATCGCTTAAAGCCGATACAAAACCCTGCTCATTTTCGACACGGTCCATCTTCAAATCATATCCTTCGTCGATCAATAATTCCTGAATAATTTCGAAGTCATGTTTAGAATCCTCAAGAGATAGGATTGCTAAACTTGTTTTTAATTCATTTTGTTTTTCCATATCAACATCCTGGCTTTTGACCTTGTTTGTATTTGTTTAGTTGATTCAGAGATTTGTTAAAACTAGAACCTTTTTCCAATTGAAAGTCATTTATTGTCATTCGTAGTCATTTTTTTCAAATAAAATGACGCGCGAAGCGCAAATAACAATTAATGACATCCGCCAGCTGGCGGATAAATGACACAATTGAAATTATTTACATAAATGATTTGTTTTAATTCTATAGCAGCTAAATAGATACGTTTATTTAATTTTAGGAAGTGTAAAGTAAAATTGACTTCCAATCCCACATTGGCTTTCTACCCAAATTTTCCCGCCATGTTTTTCTACAAATTCTTTGCAAAGTATTAAGCCTAAACCTGAACCTTTTTCGTTTGCCGTGCCTCTCGTTGTAATATTTGTAGATATATCGAATAATTTTTTACGGGTTTCATCTTTCATTCCAACCCCATTATCAGAAACTGCAATTGCAATAAAATTGTCGTCCTGTAATGCAGTAACCTCTATTTTACCATTTGGATGAGTGAATTTTATAGCGTTGGAAATAAGATTTCTCAAAATCGTTTTCATCATGTCCGGGTCAGCAAAAACAACAATTTCTCCTGGTTCAATAAAATTGAGAATGATGTTTTTACTTTTTGCCCTTGAATTTGAAAGCTCAAATATCTCGTGAACAATAGAGGCTAAAATTACTTTTTCTGGTTTGAAACAAATTTTCCCGGTTTGCGATCTGGCCCAATTCAATAAATTGTCGAGTAAAACAAGTGTGTCTTTGGCTGCTGAATTTATAATGCCTAAGTACTTTTCAGATTGCGCAATGTCAAATTCATTTACGTTTTCAATTAGCAATTCCGAAAAACCTAAGATATGGTTAAATGGGCTTCTTAAATCGTGGGCTATTATCGAAAAGAATTTGTCTTTAGTAGCGTTTGATTCTCTTAATAATTGTTCTGCTTTCTTTTGAATTGTTATATCTTCAAAAGTAGTAACAACCTGATAGGGTCTGGTTTCATTATTTCTAAATTTTGGCAATGAGTTAATGTTTATTATCTTATCTGAATTGTTTAGAGGATTATAAATGCACATTTTCGCATTTTTAATTGCTTGTCCTGTTTTTAAGGTAATCATTGCCGGGAATTCTTCGTCCAGATAATCTGTTCCATCTTCATGAGTTGCTTTCCAGCCGATGTCATCCGTTTTTCGCTTTTGCATTTGATTAAAAGAAAAAGCAAGTATTTGTTCGGCAGCTTTGTTTGCATGAACTATTTCTCCTTTTGCATTTAAATAAAGAACGCCATTTGGGGTGTTTTCAAATAAGAAACGGTGTTGTTCTTCGCTTTTTTTCAGCGTTTCTTCTGCCAGTTTGCGCTGCGAAATATCTCGTATAGTTCCCTGAGCTGCAACTTTTCCCTCATGCCGTATTAGTTTTCCATTAATCTCAACGTCTATAAGATGCCCCTCTTTATGATAAATTTGTGTATAGAAATCCCTTACTTCTTTGTGTTTGAATACATCAGTCAGTACTTTAAAATATTTTGGTATTTCTTTTTTGGGTACGAAATGGGTGAATGATTTTCCTAGAAACTCGTTTGATTGATAACCAAGGGTAGGTTTCATGCTCTCATTTGAAAAAATTATTTTTCCTGTTTTATCAATAATAAATATAATATCGAGCGATGCTTGCGTGATAATTCTGTATTTTTCCTCGGCATTCAATAATTTATCCTCCGCCTGCTTTCGCTCTGTGATGTCGTGTATTATACCTCTGGAACCTATCGTTTTACCATTTTCAAATATAACCAGTGGTTTAATTTCTATAAACCTGGATGTTCCGTCTTGCCTGATTATTTCAGTAAAGATCATCTGCGAATCTATTCCCGAAGCCAAAGCTGCCTGGTAATGCTTATATAGTTTATCCACTTTCTTAGATGGTAAAAACTCAGTAAATTTTCTGCCAATAATCTCATCAGGTTTGTCAATACCAAGTATTTGGGACAGAGCACGATTGGCAAATGTAAAAACGCCCTGCAAATCACTAATATAGAAACCCTCTTTAACTTCATCCACTAAAGTGCGGTACTTAACTTCGCTTTCTATTAATGCGTGTTCGGCAATTTTTCTCCTGGTATTATCCCTAACAGCACCAAGAACAGCATATTCGTTATTATACGAAATTTGTTTAACAGCAAAATCACAATTTCTTATATCGCCATTTTTACAAACAACTCTGGCAGAATAAAATGAAGGAGCATTTCTTTCTTCTTTTCTTATTTTTGCATATTCTTCTATTACTTTTAAATCTTCAGGATATATTAAATCCCATATTTTCATGGATTTGAGTTCGGTTTCGCTATAACCAGACAAACTGCTTACCTTAGAGTTGAAAGATTGAAATCTATTATCCTTATAAATATATATCGCATCATGGTTGTTTTCAACAATAGAACGGTAGTTGTCTTCACTTTCTTTAAGCTTTTCTTTTGATTCATTTTGTTTTGTAGTATCTACTGATATAACTAATAGATATTCAACCTGACCCTTATTGTTTTTAATAGGTTTAATTGTTGTATCAAACCACACTTTATTACCTTCTAAATCAATAAGAGGTGCTTCATACACTGTTTTTTCACCAGTTTCTATGGCTTTTTTCAGATTTTTAGTAATTGTATTTTTCAATGACTCTGGATAAAAAGAAAAAGGAAATGGCTTTCCATAATATTCAGAAATATCATCAATTTTAAGACCCACTATTCCTGCATGACTCATATATTGCAAATTAAGGTTAAGATCTATAACCTTTGTGCACGCTGGTGAATTTTCAATCCAATCTCTTCTCTTTTTCTCACTTTCTTTTAATGCAAGTTCTGCTTTTTTATGTTCGGTAACGTCACGAAAACTCCAAACACGGCCAACACTTTTCCCGTCCAATATCTGAGCTTGTGAGTAGCGCTCATAAATCCGGCCATCTTTAAAATGTAATACATCAAAAGACGTATCTTCACTCAAATACAATTCCTTAACTTTAGCCAGAAAACTATCGGGATCTGATAATTGATTCAGCGCTATTGGCATTAACGGTCCTTCATCGTTATCATGTTTTGAAATGGCTGAATCCGGAACTTGCCAAAGCTCCTTAAATTTATTGTTGTATGATGCGAATTTGCCATTGTTATCAACCACCAGAATACCATCGGCAGTTGATTCGAGTGTTGCAGTTAATAACGAAACTGATTTTTTAAGTTCTTTATTAGCAATTTTTAATTCATTTTCCTTTTTTGTTAATGCTTCAAAATCACGTAATTTGTTAATTGCAAACGAAGCCTGAGCGGCAAGGTTTTCTATGGTAAGTGTGCTTTCCATGTTCAATTTACCCGCTTCGAGGTTTGATTTTGGGATAAAAAGGACTGAACCTCCAAAATATTTTTCACCAACGCAAAAGCTGAGTGCATAAACTTCAGAAATACCAAGAAATTTTTTAATCGTTTTACAAATTGTTTTATTAACCCTTCCATTTGTAATTTCATATATCCCTCCAGAAGCATGATAAAGTTTTCTGCTTTCAAACAGTTTTTGCTTTTGTTCTGATAAATCGCTAAAAGGGAAATCCATTTGAAAAGGATCCTTACCAATTAGCGTTTTTATGGCTGTAAAATATTTATCGAACCCGAAGCTATGAATGATCCTAAAATTCATATCATCGGGTTGAAGCTTGGTAATAATAAAATACGCGTCAGGAAGGATCTGCTTTATCCCATCATTTAGTATCTGATAAATCTGCGATTCATCTTCAATATCAGCTAGTTTGCTGGAAACGCCATGCAATATTTCAATAAGGCCACTCATATTCTAATTCCTTGTATGTTGTGTTATCGACTCTTTGCTTTTCATATCAATTTTCTAATTTTTTGGTTGTCATTTAATCTCGGGAAGTGTAAAGTAAAACTGACTTCCAATACCATATTGGCTTTCTACCCAAATCCTACCACCGTGTTTTTCTGCAAATTCTTTACAGAGGATCAAGCCCAAACCTGTTCCTTTTTCCTTTTGAGTGCCTGCGGTTGATAAGCTTTCTTCTATACAGAACAACTTATCCAAATTCTCTTTTATAATCCCAACCCCGCTATCGCTCACACAAATCATGCATTCGTTTTGTCTTTGTTCGGCTGAAATAACAATCGTACCACCCGGATGCGTGAATTTGATGGCATTCGAAACCAGGTTTCTCAATATGGTGCCAAGCATTGCTTTATCGGCTGAAACGTGCATATTGTCGGGCAATTCAGTGGAAATAGTGATTGATTTTAATTGTGCAGCGTCGTTTAATAATTCGATAATTTCGTTAATTAGTTCATGTAGGTCGATTGTAAATGGGGTGAAATCCATTTTACCAGTTTGTAATTGCGACCATTCCATCAGGTTCATCAGCAAATCCATGGCGCGGTGAGAGGACCTCTTGATGTACCCGGCAAACTCCTCAATTCTTTCATAATCCTTTTCCTGGATTTCTTCAATCAGAAGGCTGCTAAATCCCAAAATACTATTGAAAGGACTTTTCAGGTCGTGGGCAATAATACGGAAGAATTTGTCTTTGGTGGCATTAAGTTCACGCAATTGGGCTTCGCTTTCTATCAGTGCATTTTCGGCCTGCTTGCGTTCAGTGATGTCGTGATTAATTGATAAGCACGCTTTTTCACCTTTAAAATCAATAGGGGTAACTACTACTTTGGTCCAGTATTCTGTGTTGTCCTTTCTCTTTTTCTTTTCAACTGACGAAACTTTTTGTCCATTTAACAGGGCTTCATCCCAATCAACAAGGCGCCCCTGTGAACTGCCAATAACAGAAATATCACGGGCGATGTTCATTTTAAGCAGATCATCCCTTGTATAGCCGGTTTGTTTTTCTGCTGCCGGGTTAACTTCTAATATTTGGGCGGCATCAGTCCCGCCAACTTTAGTAACAAAAACAGCATCGCCTAAATCGTTAAAAAAACGTTTGAACCTTTCTTCACTTTCACGGAGCTCATTCTCCGACTGCTTGCGCTTGGTAATATCCCGGGCAATTCCAAGCATATGATTTTCCCCATGGTATTTAATAAAGTGTACCCTCAATTCTAAAAAAATCTCTGTACCGTCTTTTCGTTTTAAGGTAAATTCTTCGGCTTTTTGTGCTTTTGATAATATTCCTTTTGTCAGGAGCTTGTATGCTTTCGGAATTTGATTTTTTTGTAATAAACCAAGTTTCAAAAAGACCTTCCCTATAATGTCTTTGCTGCTTAATCCAAGTAATTTTTCTGTTGCACGGTTCACTTCGATGGGAACACCCTTCAAATCGCTAATGAACAATGCATCAGGGGCGTTATCGAAAATCAATTGATATCGTTCGTTGCTAAATTTTAATTTTTTATTTACTTTTTCTTTTTCCCTAACTTCTTCATCTGCTTGGTTTATGGCCACAGGAAGCCTTTCCAGATTGTCTTTTTGTACATAATCTACCGCACCTTGTTTAATAAGTTCAATAGCCGATACATCAATGCGATTTCTGGAGACTACAATAAAAGGGACATCCGGAGATATTTCAATGGATTTTTTTAATGCCGCAAAAGCATCGTATCCGGGTAACTTAAATTCTGATAAAATGATGTCATATTTTTGATCGCTTAAAGCCGCTATAAATTCATGCTCATTTTCTACCCGGTCCATCTTCAAATCATATCCTTCACCTATCAGTAATTCGCGAATGATTTCGAAGTCCCGTTTAGAATCCTCTAGAGACAGGATTGCTAAACTTGTTTTTAATTCATTTTGTTTTTCCATATCAACATCCTGGCTTTTGACCTTGTTTATTTGTATTTGTTTAGCTACTTACTTTCAAATCCAATCATGTGACTTATATCATAGACCCCCTCTAACCTGCCTCGCTCGCCTCGCTGTAGCTCCGGCGAAGCGGGCCGGCAAGGCTGGCTCCCCCTTGAGGGGGAGAATGCCACCGCACTGGCTACTGCAGCCGCTTGTGCGGCTGGGCTCCCTTCTCCTTGAGGGGAAGGGGTGGGGATGGGGTCATAAGAATTTGGTAAATAATCCATCACTAAACAATTACGTTCGTTTATTTTTAGGAAGTGTAAAGTAAAACTGACTTCCTTTGCCGGGTTGGCTTTCAGCCCAAATTTTACCACCGTGTTTATCTACAAATTCTTTACAGAGGACCAAGCCCAAACCTGTTCCTGTTTCCTGTTGTGTGCCTTTGGTTGATACGCTTTCTTCTATCCTGAACAACTTATCTAAATGCTCTTTATTAATTCCAAGCCCGTTGTCGCCCACACAAAACATCCATTCGTTTTGTTTTTGTTTGGCTGAAATAACAATCGTACCACCCGGATGCGTGAATTTGATGGCATTCGAAACCAGGTTTCTCAATATGGCGCCCATCATGTTTTTATCAGCCAACACATTAATATTGTTTGGTAATTCCGTTGAAATGGTGATTGATTTTAATTGGGCAGCGTCGTTTAATAATTCGGTGATTTCGTTTATCAACTCATCGACTTCGATAGGCACAGGATGGAACTCCATTCTGCCGGTTTGCGATTTCGACCATTCCATCAGGTTCAGCAACAAATCAAAAGTGCGCTGGGATGAAATTTGAACAACCCCGGCATACTTTTCAATTTCATCATAATCTTTCTCCTGGATTTTTTCGAGCAGCAGGGTACTAAACCCCAAAATGTGGTTGAAAGGACCTTTCAGGTCGTGTGCAATGATGGAGAAGAACTTGTCTTTTGAGGCATTAAGTTCACGCAAATTGCTTTCGCTTTCGCGCAACCTTTCTTCTGCCAACTTTAGCTCTTCTTTTTCTATCACCTCCCTCAGTGCCCTATCTATAGTAAAAGGAAGCCTTTCTGGTTTGTCCTTCAACACATAATCGGTAGCACCTTGCTTAATGAGCTCGATAGCCGTTACTTCACCAATTGTTCCTGAAACAACAATAAAAGGGACATCAGGGCATATTTCAATGGATTTTTTTAATGCCTCGAAAGCATCGTATTCGGGCAAATTAAAATCAGCCAAAACAATATCATACTTCTTATTGCGCAATGCTGACACAAATTCCTGTTCCCTTTCAACACGGTCTATTTTCAAATCATACCCTTTGTCTATCAATAATTCGCGAATAATTTCAAAGTCCATTAAAGAATCCTCGAGAGATAAGATTTGCAAGGCTGTTTTATCGACTCTTGGCTTTTCCATATTAACCTCCTGTTTTAGGTGGTAGCTCGTTAAGCATGGCCCAAAATATCCCTAAGGGTTTTACGGCATCCATAAACGCTTTAAAATCTACGGGCTTCACCACATAAGCATTAGTCCCAAGCTCATAACTTGTTTTTAAATCCGGTTCTTCGCGCGAAGATGTTAACATCACCACCGGGATTAATTTTAATTTATCATCATTCCGTATCGTCCTTAGCACTTCCAGGCCGTCCATGCGCGGCATTTTAATATCCAAAAGTATAACTGCAGGATTTTCGTTTTTACGCTGTACATATTGGCCAGTACATTTCAGGTATTCCAGTGCCTCCACACCATCTCTTGCCACCACTACCTGGTTTGCCAGCTTATGTTCCTCCAATGCTTCGAGGGTTAATTCGATATCATTGGGATTGTCTTCAACAAGCAGGATTGTTTTTAAAATATTCATGTTTTTATGTAACTGTTTAGATTTTCATAATTGTGATTTTTTTAATGTGAAATAGAAAGTTGCCCCTCCTGCCTTGCCCATAGGCAGGTCCTCAACCTCAGCTTCGGCCCAGGTGCGCCCCCCATGTCTTTGGATAATCCGTTTAACATTGGCAAGCCCTATCCCGGTACCCTCATATTCTTCATTGGAATGTAAACGTTGGAATACGCCAAATAATTTGCTGGCGTATTTCATGTCGAAACCAGCCCCATTGTCGCGGACCATAAAAATACATTCGTTACTGTCGTCCTTAAATCCAATTTCTATCCTGGCTGTTTCTTTCTTTTTTGTGAATTTAACCGCATTGCTTAATAGGTTGTACCAAACCAATGTTAACAAGCTATCGTCTCCAAAAACCATTGGTAAAGGGGAGGTCGTCCATTCTATTTTACGCTTAACAGTTTCCTTTTTTATTGTTCCCCAAACTTCCTGGAAAACGCTATCCATATCAATATTGGCCAATCGCATTTCCTTTCGTCCGGTCCTCGAAAACTTTAGCAAATCATCAATCAACATACTCATCCGGTTTGCTGAATTGGATATAATTGAAAGATAGTGCAAGCCTTTTTCGGGCAGGGAATCAGGGAACCGCCGGGAAATTAAGTCGATGTACCCATTGATATGCCGGAGTGGTGCGCGAAGGTCGTGGGATACTGAATAAGAAAAAGCCTCCAGTTCAGTGTTTGATTCGTTGAGTTTTGAATTAGAATGTTCTAACTGTTTTTTCATTTCATTTACATCTTCTAATAAAAATGTTAATGCTTGTTGAGATTTTTCAAGCCTTAGTGCTTTATCATTCAATTCATTTGTACGAATATTAACCTTATTTTCTAATTCATTTTTATGGCTTGCCAATTCATGTTCATATTTTTTCTGCTCAGAGACATCGCTAATTTGAGAGAAAAAATGCAGTGGTTTGTTATTTGCATCTTTTACAAGAAGAGATGATACACAAGTAAATACTATCCTACCTGATTTGTGAATATATCTTTTCTCAAACATAGCTTTCTGCACCCCACCCCCTATTGCTTTTTCTACAAATTCTTTTCCTGTATTGTTGTCATCTTCAACTGTTAATTCAGAAAAGGTCATTTCGGCCAATTCTTTAATAGAGTATCCAATTATATCACAAAATGCC
>CAZBDF010000138.1:0-8979 GCA_964490385.1 uncultured Lentimicrobiaceae bacterium
AAATGATGCAATGATAAAATGATGCAATGATAAAATGATGCAATGATAAAATGATAAAATGATAAAAGTACAAGGTGGGCATAACGAACTACTGGAAGTCAAACCCGCAACTCGGAACTCTTAATCAATAAGCTCAAATCCGGTAAAAGGTACAAGTGAAGACCTGGAAGGTTTGATTTCTATTGAATTGGCAGGTTCATTAAAATATACAGCTCTTTTAGTAAAAAACCTTCCAGGTCATGCTCACAACTCAAAACCCGCAATCCGCAACTTTTTACTCTTCACTATTCACTCTTCACTATTCACTATTCACTGTTCACTCTTCACTGTTCACTCTTCACTGATCACTTCCCCGACCAGGGATGAAATTTCTCAATGGTTTCCCTCAAAAATCTTCGGTCTAAGTGGGTGTAGATTTCGGTTGTATTGATGGATTCGTGCCCCAGCATTTCCTGGACTGCGCGTAGGTCGGCACCGCCTTCAACCAAATGGGTTGCAAAGGAGTGGCGCATTGTGTGCGGGCTAATGGTTTTTCTAATTCCGGCCTTTTCGGCCAGGGTTCTGATAATGTGGAAAATCATCACCCGCGAAAGCTTGTTCCCACGCCGATTGAGGAACAGGATGTCTTCGCTCCCTTTTTTAGCTTCAATCAGTGGCCGCTTATAATCCAGGTAATTTGTAATCTGATTCATGGCTTGTCTGCCCACGGGTATCCATCTTTCCTTGTTTCCTTTACCTATAACTTTTATAAATCCCATGTCAAAATGAAGGTTGGAAATTTTCAGGTTAGTAAGTTCTGAAACGCGCAGGCCACAGCCATACAAGGTTTCGATGATGGCTTTGTTGCGTTCCCCTTCCGGTTTCGACAGGTCGATGGCATTGATCAACTTTTCAACTTCTACTAGGCAAAGAGTGTCAGGGAGTTTACGTTCGGTTTGTGGAGCCAGCAGCAACTCTGTTGGATCGTGGTCTAAGATATCCTCCACCAGTAGGTATTTATAAAAAGCACGGATTCCCGAAATTATCCTTGCCTGGCTGGTAGCACTTAGGCCTGTTTTATTAATCCACACCAAAAATTCTTCGAGGTGCTTCAGTTCAACTTTTTCAGGATTTAGGCTTTCATAGCCATTCGCTTCAGTAAATGCTACTAACTTTCCAACATCACGGATATAGGCTTCGACAGAATGCTTCGATAGCGATTTCTCCAGTTGAAGAAATGATTTAAATCCCTGTATGTAAATATCCCAGTTCATTGTGGACGTTTTGCGTTTTGAGTTTGGAGTTCAGCGTTTTGCGTCCCGAAAAGTAGAAAATTTTTAATTTTCGTAACTTTTCGAGGATGCTCGAAAAACTATGAAATCAAAGATTTCTGGTTTTTCGGCATTTGGCGTTTAAGTGATTGAGTGTAATTTCATTTTTGTATATGCTCATTTTAAAAGTTGGATCATTGCGAGCGTAGCGAAGCAATCTGTCAAAAGGGATGCAAGCCCCGAGGTACGAGAGGATGGCGGCCCTGGTCATGGTTTGCTCTGATTTAGGGCTTCCATCCCTTCCCTCTTTGCCGACCAAAACGAAGTGATGGTTGGTCGGTCAGGGCTTTAATCCCTGTCACAGAATGATTTTCATTTTTCCGTAGTTTTAATCATTCGCGCAAAGGTAGTGAAACAGGGGGAATGGATGATGGAAATAGTTCTATCAAATATTTCCCTTTCCAGTTTTTGGGCTTACACTTTTGTAAATGGTGGTTCAGTTTTTTTTCTACTTTAGCCTCCTCATTCAAAAACCAAAAAACTTATGAAAACCTTTCCTACTTTTATTGTATTCCTACTTTTTTGTACTTCAGCCTTTTCGCAAACCCCACAGGCCTTTCAATATCAGGCTGTGTTGCGCTATGATGATGGAAACCCAATTACAAATACCGATGTGAGTTTAAAAGTTAGTATTTTGTCGGATACTGTTCAAGGTGCGATTGAATACTCCGAAATTCAAAATACCATTACAGATAATTTTGGGAGGGTCAACCTACAGGTAGGTGAAGGGGAAATCCTGATGGGGGATTTTGCAGGAATAAACTGGGGGCTTGGGCAATACTTTATCAGGATAGAGTTCGATCCCTTGGGAGGAACAGCTTACCAGCTTTTAGGACAAAGCCAATTGTTGTCGGTGCCCTATGCGCAATATGCAAATCATTCAGGAGATAATTATGAAGCCGGACAGGGAATTGAAATTTCCGGAAACACGATTTCAAATACCGGTGATTTGAGTGATGAGAACGAAATCCAGGGGATATCAAAATTTGGGAATGCAATCATCCTTAGTCAGGGTGGAGGCTCCGTTACCGACAGTGATGTGCAAAGCCTGATACAAATAGTTGTGGGTACAACAAGACAAATCCGGATTTCTAATGGAAATAGTATAGATATTGATGTTGCTGATAATGATAATGACCCATCTAATGAACTTCAGGTGATCTCCGTTTCTAATGACACGATTTATCTGTCGAACGGAGGTTTTGTAAAATTACCTGTCCCCACTAACGCTATCGTTCCTGTTGGTGGATGCATACAAAGCACCAATCCAGAACCTCCACAAGGATATGTCTATTCCGGGACTGGTTTTACCGGTGGAGATCAATGGAATAACCTTCCATCAATGAACAATGCCCGTTTTGGGCCGACCGTTGCCGCTGTTGGAAATAGAATATATGTAATGGGTGGATGGGATGGAGAGGGTGCCGTAAGTAGAAGCCTCGAAGTGTTTGATCTGGCAACGCAAACCTGGTCGCAAAAAGCAAATATGACCACCGGTGTGGTTTATGCAGCATCGGCAGTTATTGGTAATACCATTCACATTATGGGTGGATACAACGGAAATTCGGCTGTCACCAACCATCAGGTATATAATATCTCGACAAACAGTTGGTCTCAATCTGCATCCTTGTTGTCGCCACGGTCGGGTTGTGGTGCTGCGGTGGTCTCGGAAAAAATATACCTTATTGGGGGCTATTACAATGGAAATCCTTTAAGTACAAACCAGGTGTACAACCCCTCATCAAATTCCTGGTCCAATAAAACCGACATGCTCACTGCAAGGACCGATTTTGCCATAGCTGTCCTTAACGATGGTATTTATGTGATTGGTGGTTGGGACACAGACGCCTTGAATGTGAATGAACTCTACTCTCCTGCCACTGATACCTGGACAACCTACTATCCAATGCCAAGCTATCGTTCAGGCTGTGTGTGTGCTGTTGCCAACGATAAAATATATGTGATTGCCGGAGGGGATGCTTACAGTTATTTAAGCACGACTGAGGAATACGATCCGCTGAATAATAATTGGCTGTCAAAATCAGCCATCCCTGCATCGCGGTCCTACTGTGGTGCTGCCGTGATAAATGACAAGGTTTATGTTGTAGGCGGTACATTTGGCGTAGCGCTCAACACTATGCTTGTTTACGATCCAACCGAAGTACAGTATTATATTCATTGTGCCGAATAAGTTTCCTTATCTTCCCGATAATACAGGGTTACGGCCACTATCACAGTATTATCCTCAAATGATTTTGGCAAATGAAGCATTGTTGAAGACTTACCGCAAATTTCCTTGAAGAGGAAGGCAGCCATGGATTGCCTAAACCTGACGGTTTCATGACCGACTGTTGGCGTAAGATGGAACGTCAAAAGAGCACTTCCATGTTGTTTCAACGTTTCCATGTCCTACGGACGATGGAAAGTTGCCTTCCCCCGACTTTCGAGCGTTAGCAGGACTTTGAAACGTCAAACAAAAACCCTACCCGATTAGCAATGTAAAGTTAGGGATACCAAACAACCCGGTACAGCCTGTCCCGCTTAGCGGGAGGTTGAGCCAAAAACGAAAATTATTGTGCCAGTTAAAAAAGTGGCAGGACATACAACAACAATCTTACGAATAAGGCACTACATTAATTTGATTCCATTAAAATTAGTTTCGTTAGCGTAGCTCGATGACTGAAATCACGAAAATGTATGATTGAATTGTTCGTTCTTGTAAAACTGGAACATCCTAAATCAAAAATCATTAATCAAAAATCATACTTAAAAAACCTTCATAAACTAAATGATATTACCCTACTCCCCCTATACACCCTATACACCCTATACACCCTATTCCCCCTATTCCCCCTACTCCCCCTATACCCACATTACCCAATCCCTTCCTCAAACAATCTCCACCATACTCACCCCGTTCCTTTTTTTTATAACCTGTATTTGTGTTGGGATGCGTTCCTTCAAATTCTCGACATGTGAAATTATGCCTATCATCTTTCCTTGTGCTTGCAGGGTTTCAAGTGTCGAAATTACGGTTTCAAGCGTATTGTTGTCGAGGGTACCGAAACCTTCGTCGATGAACAGCGAACCGATGCTTACGTTTTTACTGGCCAAATCTGATAATCCTAATGCCAACGCTAGGCTGATCAGGAATTTCTCCCCACCACTTGAAGTGTCCACCAGCCGGGCCTCATCGGTTTGGTAATGGTCGATGAGTTTGAAGTTAAGCTCTTCGCCAGCTTTGTAAGTTTCGTTCATCTTCAGCGAATAGCGCCGCTTGAGTTTGTACAGGTGAATATTTGCAAGCTGGATCAGGCTTTGCAAAGTAAGGCGCTGCACATAAGTATTAAAAGCGTGTTTCGAGCCGCCCAACAAATCCAGCAGATCCTTCCATTTTTTTACAAGCAGTTCTTGCACCCGGATTTCTTCAACAACTCCTTTGTTTCGTTCTTTGATGTTATTGTCCAACTCAAATTGTTGCCTGATTTCACCAGCCCGTCCCAGCAATTGTTTTTTCGATGAATCTATTTCTTCCTGCTTGCCTAATGCTTCCTCATTGGAGATTTCAAAATCTTTCTGTATTGTTTGTTTGCCAATGTCTTCCTCAAGTTTGTCGCCCAGGGCTTTTAGTTTTTGTGTTTTGTTCTCTAATTGTTTCCTGGTTTCGGTAAATGCTGTTTTCTTATCGAAAGGCAAAAGGGCTTGTTTTATCTCCTGTCTTGAACCAAATGTACTGTCTTCTATTGCTTTACTCAAAGCTTGGCCACATGCTGCCAATGTTTTTAATTTTGAAGCCTGTTCAGTTTTATGGTTATCAATTTCTTTTGATGATGTGGCTTTTTGGGTTTTAAATTTATTGTATTCCTCAGTAATACTATCTAGTGCAGTTTTGGCTGAATTATTGGCTTTGTGCAGTTCGCTGCGTTTATCATCGGTAGAAATTTCGGCAGGTAGGATGGTGTTGCGATCTTCGGATAGTTGTGATAGCCTGAGCTTAAGCTTTTCTATTTCCCCTTGCAGTTTATCTTTTTCTGTTTTCTTTTCTTTCTGTTGCACTTCAATGTTTTTATTGTCCGAGAATAGTTGTGCAATGGTATTTTTTACTTCTGTTATTTCAGTATGCTTATGGTGATAAGATGAGATGCTGGTTTTAATTTTATCAATAAATTCTTCTGTATTTTCAATGGAAGGGATTTTTATATCAAAGCTTGATAATTCTTTAGCCAAATTAGTTTCAATGGTTTTGCTTTGTGTTTTAAGATCATCCAGGGCATCGCTCTTCTGTGCTGAAGTTTTAAGGAGGCCATCTATCTTTTCGCGGAGTTTGACGGTTTCTTTTTCCAGCTCATTTGCCTTTTTCTGCGCCAGGTTCAATAAATTGTCTTTGGCATCTTTTTGCTTTTGTAATTTTTGGCTATGTTTTATTTTTTCGGTGAGATGTGCTACTTCTTTATCAATCGTTAATGATGCACTATTTATAGTTTCAGTATCCTCAATTTTGAAATCCGATTTTATCTCATCGAATGCCTTACCTGCCTCTTCAATTTGCTGATGGGTGATTTTTTGCTGCGACTGTTTTGCTGCTATTTTGGTTTTTATTTCAATGAGTTTTATTTCAGCATTTTTAAAGTCCTTGTTTAGCTTCTCAAGTTTTTTCTTCCTGTTGTCAAATTCTGCCTGGCTTTTCGACAATTCGAGTGTGGCATATTTTTCCACGTAAGGATGTACTGTCGATCCACATACATTGCATGGCTTGCCTTCCTCCAGTTTTTTTCGTTCTTCATCCATATTTTTGATGGTGCGCTCCAGTTCCAAAATATTTTCGGCATCCTGTAGCGATTTTTTAGCAGCCTCAAACTCCAGCTTCAAGGAATCAAGACTTTCATCAAGATTATTTTTTTCCTTATCTAGATGCTCAATTTCCGCGTTTAATCCATTTTTCTCTTTGTTCAGTTTGGTGCAATTTTCGGATAGCTGCTGAAGTTCCCTGAAACAGTTTTTCTTAGCACTCAGTTGCTCTCGTTTTTCAATCAGTTTTTCCAGGTCATCAGCTTTCTGCAATGTCGAAATCACGTCAACTTCACCCTTTAATTGACTTAGCTTTTTATTTTCCAGTTCAAAAGTTTCTTCTGTTTTTTTTAAATTGGTCTTGTTGTGGGCGATGCCTTTTTCGTTTTGTTGGATGTTGGTGCTCAGTTCCGCAATTTGTTCTCCTTTGCTTTTTCGTAAGGTTAATTTCGAATTCCATTGGCTAAACTGGTTTTCAATTTCAGGTACATTTTTGTGCTGTTGCAGATAGGCTTCAATTTCTTCTTGATGGACCTTTTTTTGTTTCTGCTTCAATTCATTTTTATCGAAATTATCTCCAAGGCGATTGATGGCAGTTGCTAAACCATGGATGGTGTTGTTCGTTTTTTTTCTGCTTTGCAGGATGTTTTCAATATCTGCATCGAGTTTGCTTACCTTTTCGAGTTTGGGTAACCATTGTGTTAGGTTTGCCTCATTTTTTAAAAGTGTCTCTTTGCAATTTGCTTCTTGTTTTTGGGCCTTGTCCATGAGTGGCACGAGTGTTTCTATATCGTGGTTTAGTTTGGCCAATTGTCCTTTTATGCGGTCGAGGTCTATTTCTGTTCTGGAAATTTCATCCACCTTTTCTTTGTAAGGCTCAGCTTTTTCGTGTAATGTTAATGCTAGCAAAACCGGAAGGGCATCTTCCTTTTCCTTTTTCACCTCATCCAAATTCCTTTGCAGCGAATCCCGGGTTTTTATTAGCTCAGCGTCCTTAATAAACCAATTCAATATTTTTTCAATTCCTTTTAATTCAGTTTCAAGGGCAAGTATTTTTCCGGCAAGTGCATCTTGCTCATCAAGCAGTTCTTTTCTCAATTCATCAGTAAGCAAGTCCTCTGTATTGATTTTTGATTTAATTTTTTCGAGCACATTGCGTTCTTCATAGATTTTATCATTGACGGCTTCGCCAATCTTTTTATAAATTTCTTCACCGGTAATTTGTTCCAGTAAGGTGCCTTTATCTTTTGAGTTAGCAGAAAGGAATGCAGCAAATTCGCCCTGTGCCAGCATTACCGAACGTAAAAACTGCATGAAATTCAACTGGGTGATACTTTCAATTTTACTTAAAATTTCCCGTTTCTTTTCGGCAATAATTTTACCTGCGCTCAAATTCTTCAAGCGGACTTCTTCTGATGGTTTACCAAGCCGCTTCCCGGTTTTCGTGAATAAGCGCATGCTCCAATGCGCTTCGTATTGCACATCTTTATTCTCGAAAGTTACACGGGCCATGGCTCCTTCAGCTCCATAACTCACCACATCTTCCAGGCCGGCTTTGATGTTCGATCGGTTGAAACGCGGTACACTGTGGTACATCGCGATGGTGATGGCATCCAGGATGGTGGTTTTCCCGGCACCGGTCGATCCTGTAATTGCAAACAAGCCAACATCCTGAAATTTTTCATCCCTAAAATCGATCACGATGGGACTATCCGATTTTAATGAATTGATGTTTTGAAGCTCGATCTTTAATATTTTCATTTTTTCAATAAATTTAATTCGCTTTGCTTAATAAGCTAATCACCTTTTGTCCTGCGCCCTTTGCTCTTCGCTCTAAGCTCTATGTTTCAGGCATCTTTCCATTCTCGCTGCAAGCCGTTCGAAGTTAGATGATCTCATTTGGTAAATCTATCAAATAAGAAACACTGAAATACTTAAAACTTGATCGCAAAACTTCGAACTCGCCATTGTCATAACATTCATTCTTAGCTCTCAGCCCTCCGCCCTCCGCTTTCCAACTTTAGCCACTTTAGCTCACTTTAGTCACTTTAGTCACTTCCCTTCACCTTCTGAAAAACCTCATTAAAAGCATCCAGGATTTCTGGTCTTTCTTCCAGTTCAAATTCTTGCTCTGTGCATTTCAACTTAAAAACTTCGAGGGGAGATAGTTCCTTGATATCTTGGGCGTTTTTAATCTGTTGCTCAAGTCCGGCTATTTCTCTTTCGTTTTGCAGGCTAACCTTCAGGACTTCCAAATCGAGATCTTCGGCGGCCTTGGTAATCTCCGAAAAGCCCAGCCTTGTGTTGGACGCATTGTCCAAAATCACTTCAACCCAGGGTGTCAGTTCGTGAGGTTCCAAATCTATCAGTTTTAGTTTTGCAATACATTCTTCAATGCTGCCCCTGACCTTTAGTATTTCCCTGAATTTTGGAATTCCAGCTTCCCTGATCTCTTTTATCTGATTAGCTTCAGTTTCGATTATCACTACTTTCTTGCTGTATCCGCTTTCGCTAAAACTTAACATATATGGAGATCCGGAATAGCGGATATTTTCAGAATTTCCAGCCTTTTGGTAGCGGTGTAAATGCCCGAGCGCTACATAATCAAAGTTGTCAGGAAAATCACCAGCCCTGATGTCGCCAAGGTTTCCAACGTAAATTGTTTGTTCACTGTCTGAGGTAGAACCTCCGATTACAAATAGATGTCCCATGGCAATGAGGGGCACGTTTTCGCTATTGATGTTTGTGCAGTGATTTGCTATTTCCGTATAGTGATTTATCAGGGCCGTTTTGTACCTTTCGCCAATCTGGTCAAAGGATTCACTGGCCACTGCACGCCTGATATCCTGATCGCGGAGGTAGGGCACGGCGGCGATAATTA